>CAZIYQ010000001.1:0-42368 GCA_964543505.1 uncultured bacterium
CGCAATTTTTCCGGCGCCGGCACCCACAATCGTTACATCCCCCAGCAGATCTGTTTTAAAAGTAAGAGCATTGGTTGCCCCCATGATGCCCGCAAGAGGATGTGTCAGCGGTACCATCTCGGGACGGACAGAGGCCGAAACACCACTGTCGGTTTTCTCAACCGAGCCAATCAGTTTCCAGCGGGCATTCCGGGACTGTGCCCTGACAATGTCCTCTGGCGTTAAGTTAGTAATGCCCTTGCAACTCACGTCTTCAAGGGCGAGACTCTCTCCCATGACCACATTGGCCAGAATGGTAACTTTGGCCCTGGCGTCATAACCCTCCACATCGCCGGTTGGATCGGCTTCGGCATAACCCAGGGATTGTGCTTTTTGCAAAGCGGACTGATAGTCGGAACCCTGCTCCATTTCCGACAGCATGAAATTGGTGGTTCCGTTCAGAACACCTTTGACCGCAGAAATGGAACATCCGGCCAGGGGACCATCCGCTAAATTCAATACCGGTGTGCCACTCATCACGGTGCCTTCGATCTGGAAGCACACATGGTGCTGCCGGGCAAGACGGTTCATTTCGACATAAGCGAGGGCGGCGGGACCTTTATTGCTGGTGACGATGTGCTTACCCGCAGCAAAAGCCTCTTTACAATGGCTGATGGCCGGTTCCCCGGTTTTCAGATTGGTAAAAGCCAGTTCGCAGACCACATCTGCATTCGAGCTGCGGATCATTTCCAGCGTATCCCACTCACAAACAGCGGTAATAAATTTCTGACCCAAGCGGCATTCAGCCAGCAGGGTGTCCACATCGAGACCTCCTGGATTAAAGATGGTGCCAAAACGGGGGTCACTCACGGCGACCACGGCATAGTCATAATTGAATTTCCGCTGAAGTTCGGTTTTCTTGCGCGAGAGGATCTCACAGAGACCCTGCCCCACAGTTCCGAACCCCACAATGGCGATTTTTTGTGTCATAAATTTTTCTCCTGTTAAATATGGTTCAAAGCCTGGTCCAGATCAGCGATGATATCTTCGGGACTTTCGAGGCCCACCGATAAGCGCACCGTGCTGGGCTTTACCGCAGCCAGTTTTCGGCCTTCTTCACCCTGCTGCAGGTGAGTGGAAATTGCATTCAGGGTGGCAACGGTTTTGACCCGGCCCAGATCTGTAGCCCTCCAGATCATGTTCAAAGCATCATAAAATTTGCGTGTATTGACCGAGCTCCCTTCACCCTGTTCTTTAATTTCAAAGGCCATCAGATAACCAAAGGCATTATCATCTGTGTCAGCCAGTTTCATATATTTTTTAGCCAGATCATGTGCATGATAGGATGTGAGTCCCGGATAGTGAACCCGGGCAACTTTGGGATGTTCTTCAAGCCATCGGGCAACGGTCAAAGCCGTAAGGCTCATGACACCGGCGCGTAACCGCAGGCTGCGCATGTCGTTCAGGGTGAGAAAAGCCCCCATGGGATGCAATGCAGGACCATTGTCCCTGAACGGCCAAAGTTTCACCCAGGTGGCAAAGTCTGCTTTCATCTCGTCGGGTCCAACCCGGCTGGGGAGGTCTTTTTTAGAGACCAGCAAGCCTACGATGGAAGTCCCCGAGGTTGCAATGAGCTTGGTGGCGGACTGGACCACAATATCTGCCCCATGGGCCAGGGGACGAGTCAGGGCCGGTGAAGCACAGGTGGCATCTACAATCAAAGGTATGCCGACAGAGTGGGCCAATTTAGCGACAGCCTCAATATCGAAAATATCCACGGAAGGGTTAGATGGGAATTCGCTATAAAGGAAACGGGTTCCGCCATCAATTTTGGAATTCCAGTCCTCAATGTCAGAGGGAGCGGTGACCCAGCGGACCTCAAAGCCCTGCTCCAGGTGTCGTCTCTCCCAAAACTGCTGGAAAGCGCCACCGTAAATTTTTGCTGAAACAACCAGATTGGGCGGTGGCAGGGAATCTTCCTTAATCAGAAAGGGGTCGGTTGCTGTCCTGATAGCACTCATCCCGCTGGAGGTTGCCAGACCGGATGTTTCGAGATCCGTTCCGTAGCCTTCGAGCAGGGCGATGGTTTCTTCCAGAAAATAAAGGGTTGGGTTTGCAATGCGGGTGTAACACCAGGTGGGCATCTGGTAGGAAAGCCCCGCCTCCATCTCGGCACTGTTGCGATAGGCCTGTGCGGTTGAAAGATAGATGGGCTCCATAATTGAACCGCTATGCGATTCGTGGGCCGCCGTAGCATCATATAAGCCGTGCACGGCAATGGTATCGAATTTCCAGTTTCGGGTTCTGCGGATGCGCCTCTGACGGTCTTCTGTCATGCGCCGACCTTCCCCGATCCAGTATTGTAAATCTTTATTCATAGCTCTCCAAATATTATAACTGTTTCTTTGGCAGACAATGAAATTTAATATTGTATTATTTGATAAAACATCAATTTTATTTTATAATAAGGCAATATCGCAAAATATTATCAAAAAGGGTAAAAGGAGCTCCCCGGTGGGAGCCCCTTTTATTGTCCTCTGACTGGAGTAAGGAAGGATTATTTTACGAGGAACAATTTTTGAGTGACAGACTGATTCCCTACCGTGATACGGGAGAAATAGACTCCACTCGAGTAGTGTTCTGCGTTCCACACCACGTGGTAATTGCCTGACGGGGCAAATTCATTCACCAGAGTCTCGACCAATTGTCCCTCCATATTGTAGATTGCAACACTAACCTGACCGGGAGCGGTAAGCTCATAACCGATTGTGGTCAGCGGATTGAACGGATTGGGATAGGCTGCCACTTTCATCACATCTGGCTGGTCGTTGCTGAGTGCTGCTGCAACCTGATTCCCGGATGCATCCGCTACAAGTGCCGTTTCGATCTGTAAAGGGCCAATGTAATCAAAGAGGTTACCATTTTTAAGAGCTGCTCCATCGAGGCTGACAATCAGGATAGTATCATCACCGGCATAGAGTTCACAGCCTTCGGGCAATGAGTCGCCTGTGATTTCGTAATTCCCGGAAACTTTGAGCTGTAATCCGGCAGCATCACCGATGGTCGTCAATGACAGACTGTTATTGGCCATGGTCAGTTTTGCATTTTCAAGATCTGCCCGGGAAAGTCCCGAATCGAGAATATAGGAGATGATCATGACGATGTCGGTGACATCCAGAACCCCATCCCCATTAAAATCTGCCGCAGTCAGTTCATCATCAGTGGGTTCGGCATTTCCAACGATGAAACCGATGGTCGTGACCACATCCACAATGTCAACCGTACCGCTACCGTCCACATCGCCGGGAACGGAGGGTGCACCGGTGATTGGACTGTAGCAAATATCATCGAGCCAGAGCTCCTGTCCGCCCACTTTAAACTGATGGATGACATCAAGATTCTGTGTCAGGTAGAGCACACCGTCGTCGTCGCCAAACCCGTTGGTGACGGCAACATCCACCCCGCCAACCGTTAAACCGTCCAGGGCGACAAAGTCATCGACGTTGCGGAAATCACCGTTGATCTCGAAATTAAGGTTGCCGCCGTATTCTCCGAACAATACTTCCATGTATTGTACATCAACTCCAAAATCCAGGTCAACGGATATATTATTAACCATGATCTCAAGACCGGAACCATTGGCCATACCGCCATTTTGGATCACGGTCTGTCCATCGTAGTTGAGGGTCCCGTCAGCGTATTCAAAAGCACCGCAAGTAACGGCAACCGAATAGGTGTTGAAAACATCGCCGAAGATATTAGTGTCACCCAGGTATTGATCTTCCCAGTCTGTGGCCAATTCATCACATTCCATACCGGGACAGGACATGGGTAGATCACTGCAGATATCATCGATCCAGAGTTCCTGTCCACCCAGCGTCAGGTGGTGGATGGTATCGAGGTTGGCCACGAGGGTCAGCACACCGTAATCGTCGCCATACCCGTTTGTCACGGAGACATCCACACCACCGATCATCAATCCGTTGACAGCCACGAAGTCATCAAAATTACGGAAATCCCCGTTGATCTCAAGATTCAGATTGCCACCGTATTCACCGAACAGGATTTCCATATAGCCAACATCAGCTCCCAAGTCCAGGTTCAAGTTAATATTATTGAGCATGATCTCGTGTCCCCAGCCATTGGCCATACCGGCGTTTCCAAAAAGGGTATTACCGGAGGCGTAGGGTGTTCCATCAGACCAGATAAAATCCAGGCAGCTTGCCGTCACCATTCCCGAAGTGAACACGTCACCCACATAATGGGAAGTACCGACAAAGGAGTCTTCCCATTCCGTTGCGATAGATTCACAGCCGCCGGGTGCTGGCAGGGTCGTCAATTCATCATAGCAAATGTCATCGATCCAGAGTTCTTGTCCGCCGATGGTGAGATGTGAAATAGAATCCGTGTTTGCGCTCAGTGCCAGGACCCCGTAATCATCGCCGTAGCCGTTTGTAACAAAAACATCCACACCACCGATTGTCAGTCCGTTGATGGCAACGAAGTCATCGAAATTATGAAAATCTCCATTGATCTCCAGATTCAAATTGCCGCCGTATTCACCGAACAATATTTCCATGTATCCCACCGTTCCGCCCAGATCGAGATTCAGGTTGATATTGTTGACCTGCATCTCCAATCCGCTGCCGCCGGCCAACCCGGAATTACCCACTTGGGTATAGCCGCCGGATGTTGGCGTACCGTCACTCCAGATGAAATCCTGTCCCGCTACCGTGACAAGTTCCGATGTGAAGACATCGCCCACATAATAGCTGTTCCCGAGGGTCATATCTTCCCAGTCAGTGGCGATGGTTTCGCAATCACCAACGGGAGGAAGGGATCCATCTCCGGATTCGTGATAACAGATGTCATCGATACTGAATTGCTGGCCTCCAATGATAAACTGGTCAATGGTGCTAACGGATGAATCCAGGATCAGTGTACCAAAACTGCCCGCGACTCCACCAACCAGAGTAACTGTAACCCCTCCTATTACCATTCCGTCGATAGTCGCCATGTCATCAATATTGTGATGGTCTCCATTGATGGAAATGTTGATGTTTCCACCATAATCCCCGAAGAGCATTTCCATATGATCTGGGGCGATGCCAATTTCCAAGTCCAGATTGATGTTATTTACGATCATAAAATACCCACTGCCATTGGCCATACCGTTTTCACCCACCGTAGTAGAGCCAATATTGTAGGGACTGCCGTCAATCAGGTAAAAAGTGTGAGTGCTTACGTTGACGCCATAAGTAGAAAAATTACTCCCGACTGAGTAAGATGCGTCCAGCGTCATGTCTTCCCAGTCTGTTGCAAATTCATCACAGGCGGGTCTGTCCACTGCAAAAACAGCAGCTACACAAATTAGTAATATGATCATTGTTTTGATTGTCTTCATTTTATTTCTCCTTAGTTAACTTGATTTTATTTTTTCGCATTACTTCCAGTACGGACAATACAATTGCAAAGGGAAGACCAGAAGAACTCAACTTATTCGTGTATCAATAAATAACAACCGCTTACAGGAAAGAATTAATTTCAAGCGTTGAGATACAGAGTTGATTTTGGAGTTCGTGACCCCAATTAAGGGTAGAGTTTCACTCCAATATTTGAAACTCAACGTTACTTGTCAAAGCCAAATGATTCGGTGTTTAAAATCATGTTGACTGAAGGGTAGATCCATGTAGAAAATGTTCTAATGGTGGATGGCAGTGAGTTGAATGATAAAGTAAACAACCTGCGGCATGCATTTTGCCATAGTCATAGCAGGGTGAGAAATCAACTTATTAAAACTCACCAGGTATTGTAAATTTGTCAATTGATAACCTTCTGTTTTTTATCGAGTGGTGATACGAAAATGAAAATATTTAAAGCGTTGGAATACACGGATGAGGGAAAAATCCCCAAGGTTAAAACCCTTGAAATTCAACTTAGTAGCCAACTGGAGGGCATAAAACAGGAACTGGTCAAAGCTTCTGCGCTGGTTGTCCCCGAGTCTGTTGCCGACCAACTGTTGGAATTTCGTTCGGCGATTTTGGATCGAAAGACCAAGCATCCTGCAAAATCCTTGTCATCCCTGTTACTCGGATACGATAAAATCCCCTTCATCCGGGGAGGCTACAAAAACACCGGGCAGCTGAAACGGAGCATCAAAACGCTCCTTTCAAGGGCTGCGGAATTATCCGAAAAAAACCTCTATTTAATTGGAGTCTCGGATGAATTGTTCGGGCAACTCTGGGAAAAAAGGAAAATTGCTCCGGCCAAACCGGACAGCGCCGGGGAGAGCCAAATACCACCGGAACTTATCCAGCGCTATTTGGGGAAATCTAGGGAAATCACCAAAATTCGTGAGATGATCGTGCTGGCCGCCGGCAATGCGGAACCCGTATTGATTCTCGGAGAGACGGGCACCGGCAAGGAGATCATCGCACAATCTATTCACCGCTACAGCCGGCCGGGAAAACCCTTCCAGGCCATCAATTGTGGTGCTATTCCCGGGGAACTCCTTGAACTCACCCTCTTCGGTTATATGAAAGGCTCTCACCATTTGGCTGTGATGGATACCAAAGGCCTCTGGGAGACCGCCGCTGACGGGACGCTTTTTCTCGACGAAATCGGTGACCTGGCCCTGAATCATCAGGTTAAGATTTTGAGAGCCCTGCAGGAAGGAAAGATCCGGCGGATTGGCAGCAATACTGAGATCGAGGTTAAGGCAAGGGTCATCGCCGCAACCAACAAAAACCTCAGCCGTGAGATCCGAGAGAAAAATTTCAGGAAAGATCTGCTTTCAAGACTGGATGTCATCCGCATTGAGAGCTCCCCCCTTCGCAAGCATCCGGAGGATATCCCGCTCATCGCTCAGGTCCGCTGGCGCGAGATCACCGAAAATTCTCGGCCGCCTTTGTCTGATGAATTTCTGACAGCGCTCCGCAAATACCATTGGCCAGGAAATGTCCGTGAGCTTGAGAATGTGATTAAAAAATTGCATTATCTCAATCCTGGCTGCCGGCCGGTGAGAATTGAAAATCTGCAGGAGATTCTAAAAAACAGTGATCTCACTTACCGCCTTGAACAGCTTGCAAAAGAAGGCGCAAACGCATTCGAGATTAACCTGTGGATTGAATCCAGTACACGAGATTTTGCTCCCGACTCAAAACTGTTCAGTGTGGGAGATCCGATTCAGGTTTGTTTAAAGGCCGACAGAGACTGTCAACTATTCCTGTTCGATCTGGGTACGACAGGAGATATTACTTTTATTCCGCCCAAACCGCAGTTGAACAACCACGTTCCTGCCAGAGAAGAGATCCGAATCCCCGGAGTTCTGAAAGGTACCGCCGGGAACGAGACTTTGTTTGCTTTTGCTTCATCAGCAGAACTTGAAATTGATCCCCGACACTGGTACTCTTCCGAAGAGGGTCTTCGAGATATCCTGGACATGATAGAGAAATATAATAAGCAGAACCAGGATAGCAGCATTGCCGTAAAATCACTTACATTCGAGATCATTGAAAAATAACCAGGGGAGACCATGAAAAACAAATTTGTCTATTTTACACTTTGCCTTTCAACGATGGTTTATGGAACCATTATCCACGTGGGGCAGGGACAGGGGCTGCCACTGATCCAGGAGGGAATCGATACCGCTCAGCCCGGCGATACGGTCCTGGTGGATGACGGAATGTATTTTGAAAATCTCAGGCTGAACAAAGAGATCACCCTGGCCAGCAGAGCTATTTTAGACGATCCTGTGAACTGGCCCAATAATCCCCACATGATGAATACCATTATCGATGGCAGCGCAGCACCACCGGATGCCATTCATGGCAGCTGCCTCACCATTGTGACCCCTTTTGACCCGGGAGGCTTGCCCCTGCCAATTTCACCGCAAATATCAGGATTTACTCTACAGCATGGGTTTGGCACCAGAGTTACCCAAGTTTCATCCTTTGATGACAATTTCATTGAACATCTGCGCTTGGGGGGCGGCGTATTGATCGCCGGATCAACACCCTCATTCAGCTTTAACCGATTTTTAGAAAACGGTCAGTCCAATCGAGCAGCCGGTGTAGCACGAGGTGGTGCAGCATACGCTGGAACTGATGTGGATATTGATGAGATCAGGCCGGGAATTAGACGTCATGAACAGCCAACCCGCAATGACAGCCTTCATTTTTCACACAACATCTTTCTGGCAAATTCAGCCGGGATGGGAAAAACGATGTTTGTAGATGGCTACCAGGGGACCATAGCTGTGGACGATTGTTTTTTTGATGTATTTGACTGTGAGCATCAAACGGTTCCCACCGCCTGGATCGTCGCTGGATCCCCGGGCCTGGAATTTGATTTTTCATTAGGGGAGGGCATGGTTTGCTCCATAAATCATGATGTGTGGATCAGTCCTGCCGGGGATGATTCGAATGGCACGGGTGACCCTTGGGCACCCTTCAGAACCATAACTCATGGTTTGGAAATGATTTCAGCAAGCCTGGACAATCCCATCGGTTTACATCTGCTGCCGGGTTTGTATGCACCCTATGAGAATGGCGAGCAGTTCCCCCTGAACCTGCCGGACAACTGTCTGCTGATTGGGGACTTTGGTGACCCTGTTGTCATCGATGCGGATTCCACTGCCAGAGCTCTGACCATCATAAACGCTACCAAAACGCGCTGTGAACGAATTGCCATTAGCGGAGGTCAGGCCGGCAGTGCAGCCGGAGGAGGGATTGGTCTTTGGAATGCTCGTCTTGAGTTACTGAACGTGACACTTTCGGGGAATACTGCTCTTAGCGGAGGGGCGATTTATGCCGAGAACAGCGAGGTGCAGATGGTCAATACGATTGTGTGGAACAACAGTCCGCCCCAACTGCATTTTAATGCACAGCGTTTCCCTGTCCGGGCTGTGTTGGCCTATTCGGACATTCAGGGAGGACTGAACGGTGTTTATTCCAATCTTCCGGACAATCTATTCTGGCTGGCTGGCAACCTGTCCCAGTGGCCCCAGCTCTCAGGTGATTTTTGTCTGGCGAACGACTCACCGTGTGTGGATGCGGGAATTCAGGACGTGACCATTGTCTATAACATGGAACAGGACACACTCTTTATTCCCCCACTACCCTTTAGCGGGCTAAATCCGGATATGGGGGCCTGTGAAACCCCGGGCGAGCCCTTTTTGCCCGGCGATGTAGATCAAAATGGTGAGCTGAATATTGTGGATATTGTCATTATGGTGGATTTGACGCTGAACGGCGGTGCTTCCTCCTACGAGATGCAAGCCGGTGATCTGGATAACAGTGGCGAGATCAACATTGTTGACATTGTTCTGCTGGTTGGAATAATTCTCGACTTATAATGATGGATTCGTAAACTTTTGGGTAACATGCAAAATAGGAAAGTGCTTCTCGAAAAAGCCAAACAATTCGTCTCGGACGGTGATTTAATTCAGGCGGTCAATCCCGAAGAAGCAGTCCTGTCGTACCAATCCGCCGTAGAAACTTATCTCGAAATTGATGAACAGGCCAAAGCGGCGGATCTTCTCAATCACAAAATCGGGGTTTTATACTACAACAAAGGCTTGAACAGGGAAGCTGAAAAATGGTGGCGCAAAGCCCTTGAGGCCTATCTATCCCTGAAAGAACCTGCCGGGACCAGTGATATCTGCAACAAGCTGGGAGTGGTCCATAAGTTGATGGCCGACTATTCCACTGCGTTGCAATATTATCAAAAGGGGCTTGAATCCACAAGCCGGTTATCAGATTCAAAAATTAAAGTCAAATTACTAAATAACCTGGGGTTGGTCTATAAACTCTTGGGACATCCACGGCGAGCCAAAGAGAAATTCAAAGAGAGCCTTGCTCTGAAAAGAGAGATGGGGGATTTGATTGGTTCCGCCAATACACTGAACAATCTGGGGAATGTGTACAAAAGCCTGGGCGATCATGCCAAGGCTATCGAAGCTCTGGAAGAATGCAGGGCCATCTTTTTGAATGAACTGAAAACTCAAGATCAGAATAACGAAGCACTTCATTTCGGACTTGTCGCAGCCACACATGATATTGGCAATTTGCATTTTCAGAATGGACATCTGGAAACCGCCATGGAGTATTACAAGGAATCTCTCAACTTCAACCGCAGACAGGGGAAGATTGTCAGCCTTTTTGCCGATTATCGGGATTTGGGAGAGATTTACATCCGGCTTAAAAAATTCGAAAGTGCCGAGCGTTTTCTGAATCAGGCCAAGGCCATTGCTGAAAAGGCCGGTATGGAAGATTGTCTTTTTAGGGCATACCAGTCATTGGGAAATCTAAAACTGGCTGAAGGAGAATTGGGTGAGGCCTTCGGACAGTACAGAAACGCTATCGAAATACTGGAAAATATTCGCGGGAATCTGCTTTACGAGAGCCATCAAACAGGTTTTATGAAAGGCGTGCTCGAGATTTACATCTCTGCCATCTCTGTTCTGATCCGTCTGAACCGTAAAGAGGAGGCTTTTAACTACCTGGAAATGATGAAAGCCCGGGTCCTGCTGGATGTCTTGGAAGGTGGTTTTTCTGATTTCGAAGAACTGCTGACGGATGCTGAAGTCCACAAGGAGCAGGAACTACTTGAAAAATTGGAAAAACTTAACAGTGATATCGCAGGTTTGCGGTCGTTCCAACAATCCGAATTTTCTGTGTTTGCCCAAATGCGAGAGCAGGCGCGGGAAGACCTGCACACTTTTGAGGAAGAATTATATGTCACTCATCCCGATGTAAAGGAGCTGCGGGGCAGGGGAGAACCCCTACCATTTAAAAGAGCCAGAAACCTGATGAGTCGAGATGAGATTGCCATATATTATCTCATAGAGGAACAAAAGCTGCTGATCTTCCTGCTCTCACGCCGGGAGCTGGAAATCGTTGAGACCAATATCTCCGCAGAGGAACTCAAATCGAGAGTAATCGCCCTGCAAAATCCCACCACGCTTTGGGATCATGAGGCCGGCAGAGACTTGTATCAGCTACTCATCGCACCCCTTTTACCCTATTTGAAAAATATTGATCGTCTCTGTCTGATACCCGACGGCATCCTGAACACTTTGCCCTTCCAGGCCCTTGAGAATGCCGACACCGGCCGCTATTTGATAGAAGATTTTGCCGTGTATTATGTGCCCTCTCTCTCTGCACTGAAAAGCGTCCGGAGCCTGGGGAATTACGGCACCAGTTCATTGCTGGCGCTGGGTGATCCGCAATTTGGAGACCCGCAGCAACAAGCCGGGGGGGACAGGGATAAGATGATGACCCTGCATCCGCTTCCTGCCACGAGAGAGGAAGTTGAAGTTCTTAAAACGGTCTATGAACCCAAAGTAAAAATACTCACAGGGGCAGAGGCCACAAAGTCCAATTTAAAGAAATATGCTTCCCAATATGGAGTTCTGCATTTTGCAACCCATGCCTTTACGGATGAGACCAACCCTACTTTTTCGGCCATCGCACTTGCCCATGAAAAGGGAGAATACGGATTTCTTATTGCAAAAGAGATCATTAAAATGGAGCTGAATGCCGATCTTGTCGTACTCAGTGCCTGCAAAACGGCCACCGGAAAAGTTGTGGAAGGAGAAGGGATGTTGGGCCTCACGCGAGCCTTTTTTACCGCCGGAATTCCAACAGTAGTGGCCTCTCTGTGGAATGTGGAGGATTGCTCAACCCGGGAACTGATGGTGCAATTTCATACCCGCTTCAGAAAGAGGGAGCGCCCTGCAACGGCATTACGCGAAGCCCAGTTGCACCTGCTTCACGAGACGCAATATGATAACCCCTTTTACTGGGCACCCTTTGTCCTGATTGGTGATTCAGAATAAGAATTACAAATATTCCATCCGGTCGAAACACCAGAATTATATAGAATCAAGAATACCGATGAGCAGATTTGCGAAAGACTGTTTTACGCGATCGGTCGTTTCCAGCACTTCAGTGTGAGAAAGGGGTTCGGGTGATATCCCCGCGGCATAGTTTGTGAGGCAGGATATTCCCAATATTTTCAGACCCAGTTGACTGGCTGCCTGAATCTCCGGGACGGTGGACATGCCCACGGCATCACCCCCGAGACGAGCGATCTTGTTGATCTCTGCGGGAGTTTCGTAGGTAGGACCCAGAGTCCAGCAATAGACTCCCCGGCGCAAGGGTAATTTATTTTTTTCCGCAACCATGAGCGCTATATCGGTAAGTTTAATATCATGGTATCCGTTGCCGGCTAAGACCAAAGGGTCCTTAGACGAATTACGAAAAGTGAAATCGAGATGGGCTGTGATCACCATGAGGTCGCCCAAATTCCATTGCCGCCGGAGGCAACCCGCAGCATTTGTAATGATCACAGTTTTGCAGCCTATGGCAGAGAAGATTTTAATCGGCAGCGTCACAGTCTCAAGTGCGTGTCCTTCATAATAATGAAAACGACCCCTGGCACAAAAAACAGACGTTCTGCCAACATAGCCAAAGACGAATTCACCCACATGTCCGGACACAGAAGGCTGGGGATAACCGGGAATGTCGGCATAAGGAATTGTAATTTCTCCTGTGAGATGAGTAGAGAAATTTGCCAGACCCGAACCAAGGATAATGGCCGCCTCTGGTGCTTCAGGCAGGATATTGAGGATGTGTTCTGTAATATCTCCGATCATAAGTTCTCTTTCATGCTTCATTTTCGGTGGTTGCTGGCGGCCAGCTGACCGCAGGCAGCAGCGATATCCTGACCCTTGCTCCACCTCACCAGTATTTGTACCCTGCCACGATAATGGTAGAGAGTCTCCAGAAAGTTTTCGATCACCCGTTCATTCGGCCGTCGATAGCGACCCTCGGTCTCGTTGTAGGGGATGATATTCAGTTTGCAGTCAAAACCCTTGATCATGGTCATCAGTCTCCGGGCATCTTCAGGCGTATCATTGATGTCTTTCATCAAAATATATTCGAACATGATCTTACGCCGGGAATCCGTTTTGAATGTGCGCAGTTCATCAAAGATCTCCCCAATCGGCCAGGTATGATTGACAGGCATGATACGATTGCGAACATCATCAGTTGTCGCATTCAGGGAGATGGCCAGTTTATAACGGCGCTTTTCCTGGATAAAACGTCTGATACCCGGCAGAATCCCCGAAGTTGAAATAGTAAGGCGGGTCGCACCAAAATCAAACCCCTGGCGATGATGAAAAATATCGGATGCTACCATAACCCGATCATAATTCAGAAAGGGTTCTCCCATTCCCATAAAAACAATATTGCTCACAGGAACAGAACTAAATTTTTTAACAAAGATGAGTTGATCAACAATCTCACCGACACTCAGATTCCGGATAAACTCCATGGACCCTGTTGCGCAGAAATCACAATCAACATTGCAGCCGATTTGTGATGAGATGCAGACAGTGTGGCGGTCCTCCTCCACCATACTGACGGTTTCAATGAGCCGCCCATCGGCTGTTTTAAGGAGTAGTTTGTTGGTGGTCTCTTCTTTGGAGCTGGTGATTTTTATCAGTTCGAGTGTTGAGAAGATGCAGTTCTTTTGAAGATATTCCCGGAATCGCAGGGAAATGTTGGTCATCTTTTCAATATCTGACTCGCAATGACGGTACATCCATTCAAAGAGCTGCGTACTCCGGAATCGGGTCTGTCCCACAGCGATACACCAGGTCTGTAATTCTTCCAATGTCATTCCCTTAAGAATAATTTTTTCAGAATGAACAGTCTGGTCAGTCTTTGAATCCTGCGGTTTTCCTAAATAATCTATTTCCATCGGGTAAATATTACAAAAAGTTCACGGAGGTATTGTTAATTAAAAATTATCGGTGAACATTCGTGTTGGTTGATGGTTTATGTCCCGTTTAGATTCCACACCCGAAATTATAGGAGAAATATGGATAACGTAAAATTAGTACAGAAATTACATCAACAAAAATCAGCATTATACGATGAAATTGGTAAAGTGATCATTGGGCAGAAGGATATTGTTGAACGCTTATTTATTTCATTATTATGCAAAGGCCATATCCTGTTGGAGGGAGTGCCCGGATTGGCAAAAACCTTGTTGATCAAAACCCTTTCCGATGTTTTGGACCTTTCCTTTAACCGTATTCAATTTACACCGGATTTAATGCCGTCCGATATTACCGGTACAGATATCATTGAAGATAATGCCGAAACCGGAAAACGGGAATTCAAATTTTTTCAGGGTCCGGTGTTTGCAAATATCATTCTCGCTGACGAAATCAACCGGACACCGCCCAAAACTCAGGCCGCTCTGCTGGAAGCGATGCAGGAACACAAAGTCACTACCGGCGGAAAAACCTATACTCTTGAAGAACCCTTTTTCGTTTTGGCAACGCAAAATCCCATCGAACAGGAAGGCACCTATCCACTGCCCGAAGCCCAGCTCGACCGTTTCATGTTTAATGTCTTCATTCGCTATCCTTCCGCTGCGGAAGAGGTGGATATTGTCAAATCCACTACCGGCTCATCAGACGTATCGCTGAACAAGATCATCTCGCGAAAGGAATTGCTGGAGTTCCAGGAACTAGTCCGCAATGTGCCCGTGGCTGATAATGTGATTGAATACGCCGTTGATATTGTGGGCAAAACGCGTCCACTGTCAGAGACGGCCCCACAATTCACCAAAGACTGGCTGGATTGGGGTGCGGGACCCCGGGCCAGCATGTTTTTAGTCCTTGGCGCCAAAGCCAGGGCAGTCCTCGACGGACGCACAACCCCAGACATCAATGATGTTATTTCGCTGGTCAAGCCGGTCTTGCGCCACAGGATCATCACCAATTTTAATGCAGAGGCCGATGGCATCAAAACGGACGATGTTTTGGATAAATTGATCAAGGGTTAGACGCAGTCGAATGGCAAAAACCCGGTACCTGACTCCAGATATTATCTCGCGTCTCGACAATCTGTCGCTGAAGGCGCGCATGGTGGTTGAGGGTTTCATTGTGGGTCTTCACAAAAGTCCCTACCACGGTTTTTCTGTGGAATTTTCAGAACATCGGTCATATGGTCCCGGAGATGAAATCCGGCATATTGACTGGAAACTCTGGGGGAAAACCGAACGCTATTATGTGAAGCAGTTTGAAGAAGAGACCAATTTGCGCTCACATCTGTTAGTGGATCAGAGTCGTTCGATGGCGTTTAAATCCGGAGCAGTGAGCAAACTGAATTACGCCCAGGTCCTGGCCGCTTCCCTGGCATATCTGATGATCAAACAGCAGGACGCCGCCGGCCTCACGCTTTTCGATTCGGAGATCCGTTCTTACGTACCGTCACGTTCCAAAACCAGCCATTTGAATGTGCTTCTGGGGCAGATGGACCACATCAATCCCGGACCCGAAACCCGCATTAGTCCCATCCTGCACAAAACAGCCGAAGCCATCCGCAAAAGGGGATTGATCGTCCTCATTTCAGATCTCTTCGATGATCCCGACGAAATGATCTCCGGTCTGAAGCATTTTCGCCACAAAGGTCACGAGGTTATCGTTTTTCATATTTTAGACCCCCAGGAATTAACACTCGATTTTACAAATCGAACTCTGTTCAAAGATATGGAAACAAAAGAGGAAATCATCACTGAGCCCTGGCACATTCAGAAAGATTATCAGAAGAGCCTGCGAGATTTCTGCGATCACATCCAAAACCGCTGTCGAAGGAATCATATTGATTATGTGCGCCTCACCACGGACCAACCCCTAGATCTGGCCCTGGTAGAGTATCTCATCAAACGCAAACGGATGGGATAAAAAAAGAGCAGCTATTTAAGCTGCCCTAAAGTTCAGACCCGAATTATTGTTTCATCGACTCCAACTCCTGAATAAAGGTCTTATCAATGATCTTGATTTTCTTCTTCAATTCCTTGGCCAACCGCCTGCTTTCATTATCATCGGGGTCGTAGGATATGGCATCCATAAAATAACCTCTGGCTTTTTTAAAGAGGTCTTTGGAACCTAAAAACAGCTCAATGATATGGTCAAAATTTTCATTGGCGACATGAGAAGCTGATATCATTTCATTATATGCATCGACGGCAGTATTATATTTTTCAATGGCCATCCGATGATAGAGAGCACCCAGATTGTAGGCGATGTCTCCATTGTAATCTGATATTTTATCGGCATAATCCTGGGCTGCAGGGTAATCATCCATGAGAAATTTTACTTCAAAGAGTCTCAGGTAGAGCTTATCTGAATCCTTTGAATCCGTTGATAATTCCAATGCTTGCAGATATAAAGATTCGGCTTTGGAATAATCTTCATCGGCCTTGGCCAGGTCCCCTTTAAGGATGAGCAGATCCATATCAATTGGGGCATCTTTTATGGCGTTGAGTGCTTTTTTCTGATTGCCCTGCTTTGCGTAAATGGAATAAAGTGCTTTGTACGCTTTTCCATCTAAAGGCAATACATCAATGGCAAGCTTAAAGCTGGCGATGGCTTTGTCCGTTTCATCCCGGTTCAACTGCTCAACACCCTCATTGAAAATTTTACTCCATTCCTGCTGTCTCTGAATTTCAATGGCCTGCCCCACGGTAGTGATCACCTCATCTCCCACTCTGTAAAACTGTGGCAATTTGGCATCCGGATTGATCTCGAGTGCTTTGGTGAACATTTTATTCATCTCAGCCCAGCGTTTTTGGGGAACATATACATCTTTTGCCAGCAGATAGGGAACGAGCGCATTTCCGGGTTCGGTCTGCAGGGCTTGTAAAAAAAAGGTCTCGGCGTTTTCCAGATCATTCTCATTCACATACATTTTTGCGGAACGGAATTCCACACTTTCACAGCCGATCATTAACAGAATGACGGCTAATGCCATCGAAGAGCGGATCAATTTTTTCATTAATTCTCCAGTTTTACTTTCTCAATGCAGCCAGGGGTTCGGCAGGCTGCGATCGTTTAAAATTACCATAAATCCCGATTCGTCCAATTCAGCGGAAGTATGCTGATTCCCCTGCTCAAAAACAGTTATCTACTGATAAAATCAGGGGTCAAAATTACTCAATCTCTTCTAGGAAAAACCACTGAAAACCCCAGTTGACAGGTCTGTGCCACCAGTTGATTGCCATTGCCGCAAAGAATAGCTTAGGACATCTGTTCTTTGATAATCCGGCGGCGGGCTTCAATTCCCACGAGGTCTGCAGAGAGAAGTCCCTCCAGACCAAAACCGGAGACCGTATAGGAAGCAACGGCAGCCGCAGTAATGACCGCTTCCGTGAGCTCCCCAGGGCCATATTTTGCAAGATGGCCGATGAGTCCGCCCGCAAAAGTATCTCCGGCACCGGTAGGGTCCACAACGGATACATGGGGATAAATCGGGATCTGCACCCGCGATTCAGCACTGGCCAGCAGGGCACCCCGTGCACCGCGCTTTATGATAACCGATTGGGGACCACAGGAGAGCAATTTGTCCGCGGCATCCTGTAAATTTTCCAGACCGGTCAGCTGCACCGCCTCTTCATCGTTGAGCAGGAAAATCTGTACTTTTTTAAGCACATCCCATAGCTTGCCCAGATTGTTGTCGATCCACAAATTCATGGTATCGCAGATAATATAACGGGCTTGGGGCAGGAGATCGGCAACTTCAATCTGCAGATCGGGCTGAATATTGCCCAGAAAAACGAAGGGGGTCAGCAAATGCTCTTCTGAGATTTTGGGGTGAAAATCCTGGAATACTCCCAATTCGGTAAACAAGGTTTTGCGTGTGGAAAAATCCGCCGAATATTCGCCACCCCAGCGGAATGTGCTACCCTCCTCGACTTGAATATCTGTAATGTCGATATGCCGGGAGTTCAGCAGTTCCCAGCCGGATTCGGGAAAATCACGGCCCACAACACCCACCAGCCGAACCGGTGCAAACAATGAGGCTGCCAGTGAAAAATAAGTTGCAGATCCTCCAAGGATCTCGCGGCGGTTGCCGCCGGCAGTAATCAGATCATCGAGGGCGATTGATCCTACGGCAAGGATAGGTTTTGCTTGTTCCATAAGGCCGCAATTTTAAAGACTCTGATGCATGAAAACCAAGTTGGAATGCACGGCACTTCCTCCATAAATTGAATTAATGGCACACCTTGAATATTGTTCAAATTGCGGTTCAAAAAACATCAGCGGCATCAAAGACGGTCACCGGAGACAGTCCTGTCCGAATTGCGGAGCCATCCATTACGAAAACCCCATCCCTACGGCAACATTGATCTGCCCAAGAGGCGATGACCTGCTGCTGGTTCGCAGGGCAATGGCACCGGCCAAGGGCGAATGGAGTCTTCCGGGTGGTTTCATGGAGCTGGGAGAGACTCCCGAGATGGCAGCCAGTCGGGAATTGCTGGAGGAGACGAATCTGCAGGGTGAGGCGTTGCGGTTTCTGGGGCATTGCTCTCATTTCAACACGGTGTTTGGGGATGTTCTGCTGTTAGGGCTGCTCATGAGAATTGATAGTTTTGAGGGGATGCAAGCCGGTGACGACGCCGCCGAGATCGGTTTTTTCAACAAGAACAATCTGCCCCACCTTGCCTTTCCCTGCCACGATAAAATTGTGAAATTCTATCTTGAAGGACCAGATGCAAAATAATCAGGAAAACATACGCATTGTTGTACTGCACGGACCGAATCTGAATCTTTTGGGACTCCGCTCTGCCCGGCTGGGCACTCGTGTGACTCTGGACAAAGTGAACCGTGCCCTGCGCAGAGAAGTGCGGAATTCCGGTTTTGAATTAAAGATCCTGCAGACCGACAGTGAAGCTAAAGCGGTACGGTTTATCCAACGCAACCGCAATAAAGCCAAGGGATTGATCTTGATACCACAGGCCTGGCAGCATAGCGGACATGTACTGGCAGACACCATCGATCTGATTCGAATCCCTTTCGTTACCGTCTATTTTCGTCAGCCGGGTCAAACTATTTTTAAGGGTCTGGAGGAAATCGTGAACGAAGACCCCCAAAGGGCTTATCAATCTGCCTTAAAAGAACTGATGAAACTTATCGGAGATGAGTAAACCAAATCCCGCTGACACGGCAGGTCTGTGTTATTCCCGGCACATTCAGAAAAACAAATCGCACCCCGTCAGCGAATAAGTTTTCTCATGAATCCTGTTGCGGAAAATGTGTAAAGGATCAGTCCCAGCCAGATGAAAGAAAACGAGATGAGGTGTACTGAAGAAAACCTTTCGTGATAAAGCAGAACTCCCAGCAGTAATTGCATGGTAGGTGCCAGATATTGCAGGAACCCCACCGTCGAATACCGGATCAGTCGGGTGCCGTAATTGAATAGCAGCAATGGTATGCCTGTGACCACCCCCGCGCCCACCAGCAATACCCATGTTAGCGGACCCTGTGCAGTGGCCTCTCCTCCCGGCGTCTGTGCAAGCCACAGAAGATAGATCAGGACAAACGGCGTCAGCAGACCCGTCTCGACCGTCAACCCAATAAGAGACTCTGACTTTGCCGTTTTGCGCAGAAATCCATAACTGCCAAAAGAAAGCGCCAGCGTCAAGGCGATCAGGGGGAAATGTCCCACATGGATGGTGAGAATACCCACACCCACGGCAGCTAACACCACCGAGACCAGTTGCCAGCGTAAAAGATGTTCCCTAAGCAGCACGACACCCAGTAGCACATTGATGAGGGGGTTTATAAAATACCCCAGACTTGCCTCCACAATCTGGCCCGAGTTAACGGCCCAAATAAATATCAGCCAATTGACAGTAATGAGTGAGGCAGTGACCATGAGGGTGAGTAAATTCTTTCGATTGCGGATGACCGTGAGCAGTTCCTGCCAACGGCCTTGAAAGGTGAGAATCACAATAAAAAACAAAAATGCCCAAATAATCCTGTGACTGAGAATTTCCAAAGCAGGGAGAGCGCTCAAAGCTTTCCAGTAAATCGGAAAGAGCCCCCACAGCACGAAGGCCAGGGTCACAGTTAGGCCCCCCTTGTTGATTTCACGCATAAAATAACGATGCAAAACGCGCAGGATTCAAAGACCACAATCCTCGTTGTTTGGGTACAGTGAAAGTCATTATTTGTGTTCTGTCAGACTTCAGGGTGAGTCCGTTTACAATAATAATGGATATCGTGGTGAAAGACATAGCCGCTGTGCTCAAAAACTTGTATTGAGGTTTCATTGATCTCATCAATCAAACAGGCGTAAATCTCAATTCCCGCTTTTTCAAGGCGATTTTCCACAGCCTCGATGAGCCGCCTGGCCAGTCCTTTGCCCTGATGTGGCGGGGATACTGCCAGACGATTGATCCAGCCCTTGCGTCCATCGTGAGTACCAAAAACAGCGCCAATCATTTTTTGATCTTGTTCAGCTACCAAAAATATCGCTGTTGGCTGAATGATTTCCCGGGCTATTTTAGACTTGGCATCCCGTCCATTGGGTTTATAGGACATGCCGGCGGCCTGCCACAAACGGATCAGGGAGTCATAGTCCTGCAGTGTGAATTCTCTGATGCTTACGCCTGTCTGCATCAGAGCAGATCCTTCGTTTGGAGAGTGGAATGAAACAACAGCACAGCGGGACCATTGAGCCAAACCTCGCGCCAGTTTTCGTCGAATTCCACCTGCAGCTCACCGCCGGGTACTCGCACGGTCACCGGGCTCGATAAATGTTTCTTTCGAGTAGCATCATAGACCGCCGCCACGGCACCGGACCCGCAGGAGAGCATAAAGCGTTCGATTCCCTTTTCATAGGTGAGCACCTTCACGGTATTATTCTCAAGCAATTGATAGAAATTGACGTTCACACCCCGAGGGGCAAAGCACTTGGCATTGCGAATGATGGGTGCTGCCGGATTTACTTCCTCTCTGGTGAAACCCGGTGCTTCAATTACAAAATGGGCGGCTCCTGAATCTACATGGCTGCCCTGATAGTCGGCTACATCAATGTTTTCAATCTCATAATGCGGAGGCGTCATCTGCAGGCGAATATGCCTTGCGTCCACGATCTCCACCCGGTGCGGCCCATCTCCGGTAATAAACTTCATGGAATTCCCCACGAATCCCCTATCGTGCATGTAGAGAGCGGCACAGCGGGAACCGTTCGCGCACATGGTTTCCCAACTGCCGTCGGAATTATAATAGTCCATTTTAAAATCAAAATTTGGGACTCGAGATAACACCAATACGGCATCGGCACCAACCCCTAGCCGGCGGGCACAAATAGCCGAGATGAATTCCGGTGTGCGGATTATCTCCGGACACTCCTCTTCCCAGAGGATGACAAAATCATTGCCGGTGCCTTGTGCTTTTGTAAATGGGATTCTCATTTCGTTGTAATTTATCTATCAGATAGCTCCAAGATTAGAGGTCTCAAAGGACTCGAAAAAAGTGAAAAATGTGTCCATGTCACGAGTATTTAACATCGATTGTTTATCATTCTTAGTCCCTGCTGCGAAGGCTCACAGAGTAGCGGGGCCATTATTGCTTGTCTCATAAATTCCCGGCCCTCTAAATTGACCCCAAACGGAGCATTATGAATATTTACCTAACGAGTCTGTTGGCCGGTTATTTACTTGGCTGCGTACAAACTTCCTATTTCATTGGCAAATTTGTCAACCGCATCGATATCCGGGAACATGGCACCAGCAATGCCGGGGCCTCCAATGTCACCATGGTGCTGGGATTTAAATGGGGTCTGCTCACCTTTTTAGTGGATTTTTTCAAGGCCGCCTTCGCCGTGGTCCTGATCCGTGAGCTTATCGGCGGACCGGACATACTGCCGTTTCTGGCCGGCTGCGGCGCTGTCCTGGGTCATATTTTCCCTGTTTATCTCGGATTCAAAGGAGGGAAAGGGATCGCCAGTCTGCTGGGCGCCATGCTATTTTTTGACTGGCGAATCGGCCTGATACTGGCCATTGTTATGATCGTTTTGTCGCTGGCCTCAGATTATATCTCCATCGGTTCGATCATCTTATATGCTCTGTTACCCGGACTCCTTTACGGATTTCGATATTCCGGCGCTATCATTGAGATGTCAGCACTCATCTCACTCATTGGGTTGTTTAAGCATATCCCCAATGTTCAGAAGCTCCGCAGAGGGGAAGAAAGAGGCATTAGAGCTGTACTTTTCAAAAAGTCTTGAGCTTGCCCGTAGGGTAGCTTGGCGGGTTCAATTTGTTTCACCGGACAGTCTCTTGATTTCTTTCTCGACTTTGCTGATCAGATCTGTCATTTCAGCGGCTCCGTCATTCTTCACTGGAATCGGTTTGCCAATATTGAGCGTAACGACACCGGGCCGGAAAGAAAATCGATCCTTGGGTTTGAAGCGGTAAGCACCCACAATGCCGATAGGCAGGATTGGCACCCCCGTATTCACAGCAAGATGAAAGCCTCCTTTTTTCAGGGATCCCATTTTCCCCGTCACTGTACGTGTACCTTCAGGCAGAACGGCAATATGAAAGCCCTCTTTTTTAATCAACTGCTCTGCAGATTTGAAATTCTCGATGGCTTCTTCCCGGTTCTCTCGATTGATACTGATGGCCCGAAAACGTTTAAGCATTAGTGACCACAGAGGGTATTTATAATTAAAATCAGCAACGATTCCGGTGTATCTCCCGCGAAGAGCTAATGGCAAAAGAAAAGGATCAATGAAAGAACTGTGATTCGCCATAACAATAAACTGGCCATCCGGAGGGAATTTGCCGTTAATTTTCACAATGACACCCATAGACCCCAAAATAATTCTGGAGATTACCCTGGCAAAGGCATGCATTCGGGAGGGCAGTAATAAGGAGAAAACCAGCATGCTGAAACCGCAGATCACAAATACCGGCAAGGCTACACAAAGGATCACGATGGTAAGCAGGGTTTGCATCATGCGGACAGTGACTGCAACAGGGACGGTGTGATTTCAGAAAGCTGTGTTACGATGGCATGGGCTTCTGGCATATCCCGTTGGGGGACCGATCCGGTTAAGGCGATGACTTTTGCTCCTGCTCTCAATCCCGCAGTGATACCGTGCAGAGAGTCTTCAACGACGACACACTGCTTTGGTTGCAGGCCCAAAATATCCATCATCTTCAGATACGGCTCTGGATGGGGTTTGCCGTTTGTGGTCATGTTTCCGGTGAGGATATGCGGGAAATATTTACGCAGGTCCAATCTAATATTGATCCACTCAAATATATCGGCAGGGGTTGCCGTTACGAGGCCTACCATGAAATGACCATCGATGGATTTGATCAGATGGGTGAATCCAGGCATATAATCCAGGTTCTTGGCAAATTCCTCCAACACATATTCGCGACCTCTTTTTATAAGTACCTCAGGCAACTCCTCAATATGATAACGATCTCTCGCCATTTCGTAAAAGCGTTTTTCAGTCGAGCCCCTGAAGAGCAGCCAATCTTCTTCCGGTATTTTGATTCCGTATTCTCCAAACAGACGCATCTCACCCTTTTGATAGAGGGGCTCGGAATCAATCACCACGCCATCCAGATCAAAAAGAACCGCCTTAATCGAGTTCATATAGCAGCGTGAAATGGTCGTTATAGAATTTTCGGATTATCTCTTCGTCATTTTTCTTATGATCGTGCCCGACCAGTTTATGATGATCGTAGTGCATTTTCCCCATGAACTGCCAGACACCTATTTGTGGTGTACCGCCCCAATTTTTTTTCGGTTCAGGTCCGTGGTCTCCAGTGTATGGGGCCTCCATCGAAATGGTATTGACGATACCGTCATTTTCATACCAGGTTGAATCCATCAGCGAAGATCTGCCAAGGGCAAAACCAGAGGACCACAGATTCCAGGTCATCGCACTATCTGGTATTTGTTTTGGGCTGTGTTTCTGCCGGCGGGTCGCAGAAGTGGCAAATGAAAAATAATAAACCTCTGGGTCCGTGTGATAGAGCGAGTTGAACTCCCGGGCACCATCAATAGAAAGATCCCAGATGCAGGTATTATGAGAGTCTTTGAGCGGAGAAGCCTTCAATCGTTTAAAATAGCCACGGAGTTTTTCATCTTCACGACGTTCAAGCCCCCATTGTTCCAGGTCAAAATCATAAAGTCCTTCGATAAAACTGTCTTCGGTGAGTCCCCCAAAAACCGGGGCAATTTTCTGCAGAAAAGGGAAAAAATCTTCTATGATAGGGGCCAGGGTCGTGCCGTTATGGGGTGTCGATAGGGTCGTTATGCTCTTGATCCAGCCATCATGAGACTCGGTTAGCAACGAACTTTCCTCATCCGGGAATTCTGTCTTGAGCAGGTATTCCAGCATCCGGGCGGTGAGTCCCCCCATGCTGTGGGCAAAGATGTGAATGGGGTGGTCCGCATCCCATTGTGGATACAGGCCCGGGTATTGTTTACTCTCCGGTTTCCGTATCAGATTGTACTTTTCAGAATGTGCACTGCCATAATCGACCTGTCCCCCTTTGATCTGGTAAAAGGCTTCAATTGCCCGATCCCAGTTTGAGGATATCGGTCCCATTGATACAGTGTAAACCTCAAAGCCCTGTTGCCGGAGGGAGTCTTCTAGATCGAATGATCCCCCCCAATAACGGTAACCTTTCATTTCAGCTCTGCCCCAGCCCATAAAGCCATGAAACAGGATGATGGGATCCCGGTTCGCCCCAAGGAGTATCAACGGGGAAAAGATGAGCAGGACTAACAGTATTTTTTTCATGCGGTTGTACTACGTCGCCTCTGGGTTGATGTTCCTGAGTGCCAATATTCTCTGCAGAACGGGCGGGTGATCGTAACGCAAGATCACGGTAAGGGGGTGAGGCGTGAGATTCCCCAGGTTGTCGGCGGATAATCTCTTTAGCCCAGTGATCATTGGATTGGGGTCTCCCATCGTGGTACCGGCAAAATGGTCCGCTGCAAATTCATGTTTGCGTGAAAAATAGTTCAGTACAAACGAGAGGAGCAACTCGACCGGTGAGTACAACAACATAGAAAGGATCAACCCCGCGTATAGAGACATTTGCTCCATTTTGAAGGCATCAAAAAGCCCCGAATTCTTTATAAAAATTGACAGCAGATAAAAAATGACACCGGAGTGCAGAATGCTGACGATCAATCCTTTGAGAATGTGCTTTTTTTTGGAATGCCCCACCTCATGGGCCAGGATGGCCACGATTTCAGCATTGCTGTGTTTGGAGATTAAAGTGTCGAAAAGAACAATCCGGCGGAATTTTCCGAAGCCGGTAAAATATGCGTTTGAATGAGTACTGCGTTTGGAGGCATCCATCACAAACACACCCGCGATGGGGAAATTTACCTTTTTTAGGTAAGCCCGGATCGCATCCCATAATTCACCCTCGGAGAGAGGGGTAAACTTGTTGAACCAAGGTGCAATGAAATGGATATATAAGGGTTGAAGCAGCACTGTAAATGCCGTCGTGACAAGCCAGGCCAGCAGCCAGGCAATGTCTCCAAATACCTCGAAAAAATAAAGGACAGCTCCCAACAGTAGCGATCCGAATAGAATCACCAGAACATAGGACTTCAATTTATCCAGTATGAAGATGCGGGGAGTAAGTTTGTTAAAACCATATTTCTCCTCGATGACAAAATGGCCATAGAGGGAAAATGGGGTTGAAATTAAATCCCAGATGATGAACAACAGACCGAAATAAAGCAGTCCGGTAATAAGCTCCGAAAAGTGAAAATGGCGAACAAACCTGTCGAGATAATTAAACCCCCCGGCGAGGATAAAAACGATTGTGACAATCAAATTAAAGCTCGACGCGATAAATCCAAAGCCTAGCTTTGTACGGGTATATTCCTGTGAGGTCCGGTATTTTTTGCCGTCATAGTATTCTTCAAATTCCTGAGGCAATTCCGTGCTCAGGGCTTTGAGATCCAGATAGCCCGACAGGACCCCCAAAACGAAACCCGTCAGCAAGGCCAATAGGATGATGCCCAAATATAGGTTCATATCTTCATCCCAAATTATAATGCTTGCGGATCGGTTTCAGTACGGACCAGCGGCATTCAAAGCCTCGCGGGAATTCAACATAATCGCCGGCTTTGATTCGGATGATGCCATCCTTCGTGGTGAGTTCCGCCTCACCTTCGAGGATCAGGCAGGTCTCTCTTTCGTCATATTCCCAATCAAATTCGGAGACCTCACAACTCCATATTGACCAACTGCGGATTTTCTTTTCTTCAATTTCCTGTTCGGCTAGTTGTTTGACAATTATCTCCATACTTTTTCCTTTATAGTTGAAGTCCCGTTATCTGTTCGATAAATCTCAAGGTGTGTTCATAATCACGGTGCAGGTGAGAGATGAATCCCAGTTTTCTGGCAGCCAAAACATGTCTGTTGGTATCATCGATAAAAACGGATTGTGAAGCCACAGCCCGGGACTGCTCCAGGGCAAACTGAAAAATACGGGGGTGGGGCTTGGGCACACCGGCTGCCTGAGAGGTTATGAACCCATGAGGGGTCTGTAGAAAGGGAAACTGTGATTTTAAAAAATCAACATGGCCGGATGTCGTATTGGATAAAACCCAGACCTGATAGTGCAAGGCAAGCTCATGGAGCAGCCCGGCGGTGGGGAGCTCGGCAATCTGATGATTTAACCAGCGAAGCCGCAGTTCTTTCAAATCGAGGGTACTTCCACCCGGGAGCGACGCTACGAGTTTGGAAAGATAGGTGTCGAAGCTGATTTCCTGTCGTTCGTAACGCATGAACAGTTCTCCGGTTACAAATTCACGGCACTGCAGGTATGGCAGCTGCAGGCGTTTTGAGATATAGTGAATGATCGCGGACTGGTCTGTTCCCAGCAGGACACCAAAGAGGTCAAAAAACAATGTACTTATGGGGGTATTCATTTGTCGGGTGGGCTCACTATCATGCAGCTCTGGGCAACTGTGACAGGGCTG
Organism: uncultured bacterium; assembly: GCA_964543505.1. Lineage (GTDB taxonomy): Bacteria > Fidelibacterota > Marinisomatia > SCGC-AAA003-L08 > JACNLC01 > JAADGM01. The sequence goes on from CAZIYQ010000001.1 coordinate 26,825, forward strand.
TTATGGCAGGCGACACACATAAATATGCAGATTACTGTCTTCGCTGACAGGGGTTCTTTCATAATCGCCCCAGACAGCCTCAATTTCAAATCCAGCATCGATCAGCAATCGGTTCATCGTGTCCGGCCAAAGCATGCGCATCGTAAAATCAAAAACCTCTTCACTGCCGTCTTCTGAAATGTAGTACCAGCGGATACTGTTGATTCCGGTTACGGGTTCGTATTGGTTGGTCTCTTCAATGCGGATGATCCCTCCGGATTCAGAATCGCGATATTCCATGGTTGGGTAGCGGACGCCCTCAGGGCGGTACAAAAATAATGGATTTGGAATAAAGATATCGATCATAAATCGTCCTCCGGGATTCAAATGATGCCGTACGCAGTTTAGACATGCCATGGCATCCTCGTCATTGAGTAGATGCAGAAAGGAGTTGAATCCAATATAGATCAAATCGAATTTTTCGCCAAGCTGAAATTCCCGTATATCTCCCTGTTTGATTTTTGCCAGTTCTCCGAAGATAGACAATTTGTGTCGGGCCTGGTCGCAAAACTCGTGTGAAATTTCAATTCCGGTGTAGTCGGCACCTTCCTTTAAGAGGGGTAATCCAATCCTGCCGGTTCCCGCTGCCAATTCCAGAATTTTGTTGCCGGGTGCTTCCCTGAACATAGAGCGCCAGAAATCAATGTCATCTGTCTTCCACCAGTGTTCATCATCGTAACGTTTGGCGTCATGGTAAATGGAATTTTCATATTCTGAAAAGGAACTTCTGTCAGACATATTGCTCCGGCCTATTTCAAAACCAGCATTTCTTTTGGTGAAGCATTCAGGGCTGTGCAGCCATCAGCGTGAATCCAGCAGTCATCTTCGATGCGGACACCGCCAAATCCTCCAATATAGATCCCGGGCTCGATTGTTACCACATAATTCTCAAGCAGGGGTTTCGTGTTGGTCTCACTGACCCTGGGATAGGTATGAACCTCAAGTCCAACGCCATGACCCGTGGAGTGGCTGAATTGTTTGCCATAGCCCGCCTTGCTGATGATGTCACGGCAGACTTTATCGAGCTCGGCTCCCGTCATTCCTGCCCTGGCCGCGGCTATCCCTGCTGTATTCGACTCAAGTACGAGATGATATATTTCCCTGTGTCGGTCCGTGGCTTCACCAATGACAACCGTCCGTGTCATGTCGGCATGATATCCATCGTAAAGTGCGCCGAAATCGAGCACCACAAAGTCGCCCTTTTCAAATTCCTTATCAGAGGGAGTCGCATGGGGCAGGGCGCTGAACTTTCCACTGGCAACAATGGTGTCGAAAGAATCTCCTTCGGCACCGTTGAGCTGGAACATGTAGGACATCTTTGCCGCTATCTTGCGTTCCACCGCACCAGCCCTGAGTTCGGGCAGAATATCAGTGAATGTTTTGTCCGTAATGGCAATCGCAGTTTTCAGAGCTTCGATTTCGGATGCATCTTTTACAGCAGCAATGACTTCTACAATATTTTGTGTCTCCACAAATTTGACAACAGCCCATTCTTTGGTCAGACCCTGATATTGACTCACCGACATATGGGCAGATTCAAAACCAAGAGGAATATCACCGGGCAGGAGGTTCAGTTTTTTTATGAATTTGGCGTAACCTGTATTATCGATGATATGGATTTCGGCGTTTTTCACCTGTGCTTTCGATTGCTCAATGTAACGTCCATCCGTGAAAAAGTGAACACCATCAGGCAGGATCAGCAGCTGACCCGCCGAACCGGTATATCCCGAAAGATAGCGCACATTGGTCAGATTGGTCACATAAAAGCCTTCAATCCCAAATTCTGAAAATCGTTTTTTTACCCTGTCGAGTCTGTTTTGAATATTATTCATTATTTAATTCCTGTTCTGCCATAAGCTTATCAATTCGTTTGCGATCTTTTGAAATACGTTCGGGATTCCCCCCTTTTTCTTCGATGAGATTTAGAATTTCCCGAGCCTGCAGATAATTTTCCTGCTTAATGAAGACCTCCGCCAAAGTGAAGGTCGCCATGCGGGAATTCACTTTAATATAGTTATCAGTGGATGCGGGAGGGGGTTCAATTTGGGCAGAGCGGGTTTCTGCTGCCCGTGCCTCTGCTGTTTCAGTAGCTAGTTTTTCCGGTTCGTCGGCCCGGCCTTTATTTTCCCCTAACCACTTTAGACACTCTGCATCATCAGGATAAATGCTTAATAAATGTTCTACAGTGGTCTGCACTGTATTTTTGCTGCGGCCTAAGGCAATCTGCACATGTATAAGGAGCCTCAAGGCAAAAATATGTACGGGGTTTCCTCTCGCAACAATTTTAAGGAGTTTTTCGGCCTCAGCAAGATTTTTGTCCACCAATTCAATTTTAGAAAGAATGAAAGTCCCGTCAACAGAATCAGGATGTTTGTCCAAGCCTATTTCACAGACCCCTCTGGCATGCTCAAAATCTTTTTGTCTGTAATACAACTCTGCCAACACGGGAAATATGGGAGTATCACCATGCTCTGCAAAATAATTTTCCATTTCAACAATATCGTTCAGATTCAAACTCATAACGGTATATTCCCATGTTTCTTTTTTGGATTCGTATCTACTTTAGTGGCAAACAGATCCAAACCACTGATGAGTCGATCACGTGTCTCGTGGGGTTCGATCACATCATCAATATATCCCCGCTCGGCGGCAACGTAAGGATTCGCAAATTTTTCCCGGTATTTTTCAGTCAATGCATCCATCTCTGCCGTGGGGTCTTTTGCACCGGCAAGTTCTTTCCGCCAAATGATCTCCACAGCACCTTTGGGTCCCATTACGGCAATTTCGGCCGTTGGCCAGGCAAAATTTAAATCCCCCCGAATGTGTTTTGAAGACATGACATCGTAAGCCCCGCCATAGGCTTTGCGGGTGATCACCGTCAACTTGGGAACCGTACATTCGGCATAGGCATACAGCAATTTTGCACCATTTCTGATGATGCCGCCCCACTCCTGATCTGTACCAGGCAGAAAGCCGGGGACATCCACGAAAGTTATTAAGGAGATGTTAAAAGCATCGCAAAATCGCACAAACCGGGCGGCCTTCTGCGATGATTTAATATCCAGAACACCGGCAAGGTATGCGGGCTGGTTGGCGACTACGCCCACCGAACGGCCCCCGAGGCGTGCAAATCCGCAGAGGATGTTCCGGGCAAAATCCGCATGGACTTCAAAAAAGGAGTCACGGTCCATTACCATCGAGATGACCTTTTGCATGTCGTAAGGTTTGTTGGGATTCATGGGCACCAGGTCGTCAATACTGCCAACGCCATCTGTATTGGGTGCTTGTGGTTTGATCCGGGGCGGCAGCTCCATGTTATTGAGGGGCAGATAGGTCATCAATTTGCGGATGCCCGTGAGAACCTGCACTTCATTTTCACAGGCAAAGTGTGCAACCCCCGATTTTTCAGCATGAGTATTGGCTCCTCCCAGATCTTCCATGGAGACTTCTTCGTGTGTGACCGTTTTAACCACATTCGGTCCCGTGACAAACATGTGGCTGGTCTTCCTGGCCATGAACACAAAATCGGTGATGGCGGGTGAATACACGGCCCCTCCGGCACAAGGTCCGAGGATGGCCGAGATCTGCGGCACTACTCCTGAGGCCAGTGTATTGCGCAGAAATATATCAGCATAGCCTGCGAGGCTCACGACACCCTCCTGAATTCTGGCCCCACCCGAATCATTCAAACCGATAACCGGGACCCCGACTTTTAAGGCAAGATCCATAATTTTGCAGATTTTTTCAGCAAAGGCCTGGGAGAGTGAGCCGCCAAAAATAGTAAAGTCCTGGGAAAATACGAATACCTTTCGGCCATGGATAAGCCCATAGCCTGTGACCACACCATCGGTGGCGAATTTTTTCTTTTCCATGCCGAAATCGTGATTGCGATGTTTCACAAACATATCCATTTCCACAAAGGAATTTTTATCCAGCAGAATATCCAGTCGCTCCCTGGCCGTCAACTTACCTTTGTCATGCTGGCGTTTGAGCCGTTCTTCACCTCCGGCAACACTGGCCTCGGCCCGTTTTTTTACGAGCGTCTCCAGCAGCTGGCGTGCTCTATTTGTGGTGTTCATTGACCCAACCGGTGATATAATCCACAGTGTCCTGAATGGCGGTACCGGGACCAAACAATTTTCCGACTCCTAAAGCATTCAGTTTTTGCATTTCCTTTTCCGGAATGATACCACCGCCGGTGAGTAAACGATCTCCGATACCATTCTCTGTCATCAGATTTAAAACTCTGGGGAAGATGGTCATGTGGGCATTGTTCAAGCTCGAGATTGCAATAACATCGGCATCTTCCTGAACAGCGGCGGACACAATCATCTCCGGCGTCTGGCGCAAGCCCAGATAGATCACTTCCATGCCGGCATCCCGAAATGCCCTCGCCAGTATCTTAATTCCACGGTCATGCCCGTCCAAACCGGGCTTGGCCATGACAATCCGTATTTTTCTGTCCATATTTATTTTTCCTTGCTGTCAAGCACAATGGTTACAGGGCCTTGATTGATCAGTTGCACATCCATCATTGCACCGAAATTACCGGTTTCGACAGGCACCTGCAAATTTTTTAAACATTCGACAAAATAAGAGTACAGTTGCTTCCCGACTTTCGGAGGTGCTGCTCCGTTAAAACTGGGGCGTTTTCCTTTTTGGCAATTGGCACAGAGCGTAAACTGGCTCACCACCAGTGCTGAACCCTGTACATCCTGAAGAGATATATTCATGTTGCCTTTTTGATCAGGGAAAATTCTTAACCCCGCTATTTTTTTTGCCATATATTCGGCATCCTGCTCCGAATCATCAATGGAAACACCAAGTAAAATTAGCAGTCCTGTACCTATTGCCCCAACCGTTTCGCCCTGAACTTCGACGTTGGCTTCCGAAACCCTTTGTAAAACGGCCATCATCAGCTGATCCAAACATTGTCGTCTTTAACAATTTTTCTCAAGGCAGCAATGAACTCCGGTGCTGCGGAAACAGTTTTTCCCCCTGCCTTTATTCTCTGGACCGAGCCCCTTGAGCGCACCAAATGGAACACCAAACTGCAATGCCCTGCGTTTTTTCCGGCAAGATTTTCAATTGCTGTGAGAGGCTCTTTTTCGGCAATCTTCCGAGGGAGTCGGATATTGACAGTGTGGCTGAAATACTGGCGTGCATGTGTGATGGGGATGATATCATCGGCGAGCAGTTTCAAAACAGCCTCATCGCCATCGCGATTGGATCTCTTGCCTTTCACGAATACAGGGGCATCTACCTGAATGCGATCGGCTAATTTTGCATATTGCTTCGAAAATACAAAAACCTCAGCAGATCCGGTCAACCCGGTGAGAGTCAGCAGGGCCCATTGTTTGTTTTTCTTATCGATGAGTTTTTTGACAGCTGAGATGATTCCGCCCACGTGAAGTTCTTCAGGAAGTTTTGTATGCTCCCAGTGGGCCAGGTCAACATTGTTAAATTCCTTGAGATCTTCAGCAAATTTATCCAGGGGATTCCCGGAGAGATAAAATCCGATGAGCTCTTTTTCTCGAGTGAGGCATTCGGCTTCCGACCACTCTTCGGCACTCATCAGTTTGGGTTCAGACACCACATTTGAAAGGGCATTGCCGAAGAGATCCACCTGATCTTTGTTTTTTACCGAGTGAAGAGACTGTCCAAAGGAGAGGACCGACTCCAGTGATGCAAATTTCTCGGCACGGTGCCCCTCAAGCCTGTCACAGGCACCTGATAACACGAGACACTCCAGCACTTTGCGATTCAGGATTTGCGGATTTCCAAACTTTACCAGATCGAAGACAGTTTTATAGCAGCCTTTCTCATTCCGGGCGCGGACCAGTTCTTCGGCAGCCTTATGACCGATGTTTTTCATGGCCGAAAAGCCATAGACGATGTTTCCATCTTTGGTGGCTGTAAAATCAGCAAAGGATGTGTTCACATCGGGGGCGAGCACTTCGATGCCCATCTCCCGGGACTCGTTGATGAGTGTAACGACGCGGTCCAGTGTATCCGAATCGGAATTCATATTGGCTGCCATGAATTCGGCCGGGTAATGCACTTTCAGCCAGGCTGTTTCGTAGGCAACGATGGCATAGGCCGTTGAATGACTTTTGTTGAAGCCATACTCGGCAAAACGTTCCAACAGGTCAAAAATTTCAACGGCTTTTTTCTGAGGGATGCCCTGCTTTTCGGCACCTGCGACAAAATCAACTTTAAAGGCGGCCATTTCCTTGGCTTTCTTTTTTCCCATGGCGCGGCGCATCCTGTCCGCCTGAGCCAGCGTAAATCCACCTACAAGAGAGGCAATCTGCATTACCTGTTCCTGGTAAACGATGATGCCGTAAGTCTCTTTCAGGATTCCCTCGAGCTGGGGCAATTGATAGGTGATTTTGTGTGTGCCGTGTTTGCGGGCGATAAACTCCGGGATGTTTTTCATGGGTCCGGGCCGGTACAGTGCATTCATTGCGATGAGATCGTGAATGGATGTGGGTTGTAGCTGCTTCAGATATTCCCGCATGCCCCCGGATTCAAACTGAAAAACCCCTACTGTGTGGGCTTTTGCAAAGAGTTCGAAAGTGTCCTTATCTTCGAGATCCAGATTCTCAATATCGATATCGACACCATGATTTTTCTTGATCATCCTTACGGCTTTATCGATAACAGTGAGATTGCGGAGTCCCAGAAAATCCATTTTCAAAAGACCCATATCCTCAAGCGAATCCATCTCGATTTGTGTTGTGACGTCGTTGGAGCCGGCAGGTTTGTAGAGAGGGATGTAATCCATAAGGGGTCCGGGAGCAACCAGCACGCCCGCTGCATGAGTTGAGGCATGGCGGTGCAGCCCCTCAAGTACATGCGAATATTCCATGAGCTTGCGATGTGTCTCGTCGAGTTTGGAGACTCCAGCCAACTCTTTGTTCACTTTAGTTGCCTTCGACAATGTCATCTTCAGTTCATTGGGGATCAGTTTTGCAATGCGGTCCACTTCACCATAGGGCATCCCCAAAACCCGCCCCACATCTCTGACAACGGATTTAGCTTTCATTTTACCGAAAGTGATGATCTGACAGACAGAATCTTCGCCATACTGTTTTTTAATATAATCGATGACTTTGCCGCGGCCTTCAACGCAGAAATCAATATCGATATCGGGCATGGAGACTCTCTCCGGATTTAAAAAACGTTCGAACAGAAGGTCGTATTGGATGGGGTCTACTGTTGTAATTCCTGTGACGTAGGCCACGATGGAACCTGCCGCAGAACCCCTGCCGGGACCCACTGGGATATGATTGGACTTGGCATATTTCACAAAATCCATTGTGATGAGGAAATAACCCGCAAAGCCCATTGTACGGATAACATCCAGCTCATAATCCAGGCGCTGCTCGATCTGCGGTGTGATGTTCTGATATATTTCTGCAAGTCCCTTTTTACAGATCAAACGCAGATAGTCGTCAGGGTCCTGAGTGCTGGCATCTGCCGGTATGTGGAATTTTGGCAAATGCAGTTTTCCCATGGGTATTTTCACTTCGCACTGCTCTGCAATGACCAAAGAATTTTCCAGTGCCTGGGGTGTATCGCGAAAAAGGTCCCTCATTTCAGTGTCGGATTTTATATAAAACTGTCGCGGTACATATCGTTGTCTCGCAGTGTCACTCATATCCGCATTTTTACCAATACAGACCAGGGCATCGTGAGCTTCCCAGTGTTCTTCCCTGGCGTAATGATTATCGTTAGTGGCCAAAAGGGGGAGAGTCAGTTCCCGGGATAATTTTTTCAGGATCACATGAGAGGCAAGCTCTTCAGGAATTGTATGATTCTGCATTTCGAGATAAAAGCGACCGGGGAAGATTTCGGAAAATTCAAGGGCGGCTTTCTTGGCAGCTTCATAGTCACCCCGGGCTGCATGACCAGTCACTTCTCCGGCCAGGCAGGCAGAGGAGGCAATCAGCCCCTCATTGTATTCCTTTAGCAGTTCTTTGTCCACTCTGGGGCGATAGTAAAACCCTTCCAGGTATCCCAGAGAGACGAGTTTCATGAGATTGCGATAGCCGGTGGTATTTTGAACGATGAGGATCAGGTGATGATAACCCCATTTTTTCACACCCTGCTGTTGAACCTGTTTTCTATCATGCCGGCTGCCGGCCGCAACATAAACTTCACAGCCTAATATGGGTTTAATTCCCTTTATGAGAGCCGTTTTGTAAAAAGGCAGCATGGCGAAAAGATTGCCGTGATCTGTAACAGCAATGGTGTCCATTTTAAGATCATCTAACCTCTGGCACATCTGCTCTACCGACTGAGCGGCATCCAACAGTGAAAAGTCGGTATGGTTGTGTAAGTGAACGAAATCAGACATAAAATTTCAACGGATTATATTGGATTATTTTAGACATGAACTCAATTAATATCATTTTAAAATGGTTTGTAAACAGGCCTTCCGAATTTTGTACTTATCCTTGAGGACTTTAGATAATTTGCGATCCGGTAGCATATCTTCCATCCGGGTATTTCCCACGCTATGGCTTTCATGATAAACCCGAAAGGAAGATGACGCACATTCCTGCAATGGTGGTTAATTTCAGAACGCCTGAGATTTTTCCAGATACATCGGAAGTAGGATTTTTCCAAAGGTAAAATATACTGAGAATCAGGGGTACCTCAACACCAAAAATGAGCGAAAAGAAATACCATTTTCCGTACAGATCACGAACATAGGGCAGTGGAGCGAACAGGCACAAGATCAGCACTAAAAATGTCACTACAATCAGCGATGGCCGGAAGCCGAAACGAACAGGAAATGTCTTCAGCCCCATCTTCCTGTCGCCGGGCATATCCTGCATATCTTTCACCAGTTCCCGGATGAAACTCAGCCCGAAGGCTAATGCAGCCGGAATCCACATCTCCCGTACTCGGGCAGTTAGGGCCGCCTCACTAAATAAAAAAACCGCCCCCAATATCCCGGCAATGGTCACATTCCCTGCAAGGGGAATGTTTTTGAGCACGGGCGTGTAAAGAATCAATAACGGCAATACGATGACAAGTGCTATTAGACGAGCGGGCTGGCTCAAATAAAAGGCCGCCAGCGTGCCAACCAATAACAACAGGAATGCCAGTACCATGGCTTCCCTTTTGCTCACCGTGCCACTGGGCAGGGGTCGGCTTGGACGGTTGATCTTGTCAATTTCCAGGTCGAAAACATCATTGGTCAAATTGGCGGCAGCAGTGAACAGAGCCACGATGGCACTGGCCAGTAACAGTGGCCCCCTAACATCCAGCGCTGAGAGCAGCCAGGCACTGATCAGGACGGAGAGAATGCCCAATGAAATGTTCAGAGGGCGAATCATTTTCCAGATGGCAATCACTTTAGCCACGGGTCACATCTCCCAGCGGCAGCAGAATTGTTTCTGCTGCTGAAAAATGTAGATTTATTCGATATTGACTCATTGGATCTCTGCCACACGGGGAATCCCCTGGAGGTCATTGTGAAAAGTGATACTGAATTTGGCCTCTGTAAATAATTTACGGATTGCTTCAAGCTGATTTTCTCCGCCCAACTCAAGCAGCATGATACCACCGGGATTCAGCAGTTTTCTGCAGCGACCAAAATGACGATAGAAGCTCAATCCGTCGGCATTATCGGTTAGCGCTTGCCGGGGATCATAATTTTTTACTTCGATTTGCAGACCGTCCAACTCGTCCACACTTACATAGGGAGGATTTGACACGACCACATCAAAGCTGCTCTTAATCTCATCCTGTAGAAAGTCATGATGTCTGAAGGAAACATTGGAAGTCAGAAATTTTTCAGCATTTTCTTTGGCGATTGCCAGGGCTGCCTTCGAAATGTCAGTAGCGATAACGGTCTCTGCGAGGTCCTCCAGTATCAGAGTGATGGCAATACAGCCGGAGCCGGTACCGACTTCCAGCACCGATGAGACGGGGCCTCTCTTTTTCAAAATTTCGATCAGCAGTTCGGTTTCCGGCCGGGGAATCAGCACCTCCGGCGATACCTTGAAATCCCGTCCGTAAAAAGGAGCAATGCCAATAATGTGTTGAAAGGGCTCCCCTTTGATTCGGCGCAGTACGAAAGATCGGAAGGTCTCCAGCTCATCCCGGGATAAGGGCTGTTCAAACAGCAAATACAGGTCGAGCCGTTTGAGGTTTAGGATATGCCCGAGAAACCATTCCAGCTCGCGCCGGGCATTAGGGATATTGTGGGTATTAAAATAGCCCTCACCCCATTTGATGAGGTCGATGATCCGCCATGTTTTGGAATCCCCCGCGGTCACACTGTGACTTAGGCCTCATCAATCTTGATTTTCATATCTTCGATCTTGAGGTTTTCGATCACCTCGGCCAGGTCTCCATCGAGAATAGCATTTAGTTTATACAGCGTGAGATTGATGCGATGATCGGTCAGTCTGCCCTGGGGGAAATTATAGGTGCGGATCTTAGCACTTCGATCGCCGGTGGAGACCATAGATTTCCGGGTTTTGGCTCTTTCGTCAGAGAGTTTTTTTTGTTTCATTTCATAGAGACGAGCCCGAAGCACTTTCATGGCCCTTTCGCGGTTTTTGTGCTGGGATTTTTCATCCTGACAAGTGACTACCAGCCCTGATGGAAGATGCGTAATGCGGATGGCAGATTCGGTTTTATTGACATGCTGCCCGCCGGCACCTGATGATCGGTAAGTATCAATTTTCAGATCCTCGTCATTGATTTCCATATCAACTTCTTCAGCTTCCGGCAGGACTGCAACGGTGGCCGCGCTGGTATGCAGTCTTCCACTGGATTCCGTCGCCGGAACTCTCTGAACCCTGTGAACGCCAGATTCAAATTTTAAATCTCCATAAGCACCGTTGCCGATGATGCTGACCACGACTTCTTTGATACCACCGCTTTCTGAACCACTCATATCCAGCAGTTCGGTTTTCCAGTTGCGCTGTTCAGCATAGCGCATATACATTCTGTAGAGATCAGAGGCAAACAGAGCCGCTTCTTCACCCCCCGTCCCGCTGCGAATTTCAAGGATAGTATTTTTGTCATCATCAGGGTCTATGGGGATCAGCAAGATCTTTAATTTTTCTTCCAGTGCAGCCAATTGTGTTTTGAGCTCACCGATTTCCTCTTTGACCAGTTCTTTTAACTCGTCGTCATTCCCCTGGAGTACCTCTTCATCTTCCTTAAGCTGGTTGCTAATTTCCACGTACTGTCTGGATTTCTCAACCAGTTCCTCCATGTGTCTGCGCTCGCGCATGAGGTTTTGATAATTTTTCATATCCGAAATAATATCGGGTTGCTGAAGCTTCTCTTCCAGGTTTCGATATTGTTCCAGGATGGCTTTTGTTTTGTCGATCATCAGCCTATGGCCTCCGCGGTATATTCTTGGCCTTCATATTCTGCTAATTTTTCGCCAAAAGCCGTTTTAAGTGATTGGATGGCGACTTCCAATTGTTCATCGTCAGGAGGTTTGGTCGTGATCCGCTGGAGCCAGAGTCCCGGTGCGGAGAGCATCCTGAAAAAGGCTTTATCCCGATGACTCGCGGTCAGTTTGAGAACTTCATAGCCCAAGCCGGCTACCAGGGGAATGAGCGGTAAATGTATGACTAGGCGCATCCATACTTTTATGTCTCCGACAATGAGTACGAGAACGGAATCGATTACAGCAAAAGTGAGGATTGCCACCAGCATGATGATAAAGAGGAAACTGGTTCCGCATCTCGGATGGAAGGTGGAAAATTCCCGGGCATTTTCAACGGCGAGCTTTTTACCGGCCTCGAAAGTGAAAACAGTTTTGTGTTCGGCACCGTGATACTGGAAAAGCCGCTTAATATCCTTCAACAGCGATATGATAAGAAGATAGACCAGGAAGAAGACGATCCGGAATAACCCGGAGATGAGATTGAAAGTGAAGGGATCGTTGTCTTTGTCGAATAACCAGGTTGTCAGTCCGATGGGTGCGGCGAAAAATAAGCCTATCGCCAGAACTATGGCGAAGGCAGTAGTGAGGTTTTCTAAAAATTTGTTTTTTGGTTTTTCTGATTCATCAGGCATGGCGATTTCGGCAGACCATTGCAGGGTTTTCATGCCGATTTTGAGAGCTTCGAATAAGCCGATGATGCCCCGCAGGATGGGGATCTTCAGCCTGGGTTTTCGGTCCGTGGCAGAGGAGAATTCATTCCGGATCGTTTGAATTTTACCCTGTGGATCTCGCACGGCTGTAGCGTAAGCACCAGGCACCCGCATCATAACACCTTCGATAACCGCCTGTCCCCCGACGAGAATATTGGGTTTTGCTACAATCAGCAGCAGAATTTTTTTGATCCATTTGAATTTGTTTTTTTGCATGTTTTTCCGGGTCCAACCCTGTTCCGGAGCCGTATCTGTCGGGAGCTGGCAGTTTCCTTATTCGTTATTATTTCAAGTTTCCCTGTGATGATCAGATTGACTTCTGTGAAGCAAATGACGGATTACAACCGAAAACAGGAACGTAAAGATACGATTTTTACCTTTTACGGAACCGAGGCTCTTTTCTGACGGAAATCAGTTTCCGGACTTCGGCTGTGGGAGCAGAAGTTCTTCCAGACTGTGTTTTGGCACATGGTGGGTCATGTCTGGTTCCCGCCAGTAGCGGGAGTCCCCCCCTGGTTGTAAGGAATCGATGACAATTTTTTCTTTGGGGATGCCCAGGGCGAGGACGAGTTTGATCTCATAGCGCTCCCCCAATGCGCAAATCTCTTTCAGTCGATTTTTACGTATGGCAGCCACGATGCAACCCCCCATATCCTTTTCGGCAGCAGCCAGCAGAATCGTCTGTGCAGCGATGCCCAGATCATACTCTATCCAGCGATTTGGTAGCTGGGTGTCGTGTGTCATCACAATATAGGCTGTTGGCCGTTCATCGGGAACAGGCCCCGGCCAGTCCTTTAGAAAACCGGCCCAGGCGAGAGTTTTAAAAATCTCGTCATTTCGTGCCGGATCGCTGCAGATCTGATAACGGATGGTCTGCATGTTTTTGGCGCATCCCGTGAACCTGGCATGGTCGATCAGATCGATGAGGATCTGTTCCGCTACGGGTTCAGGCTTAAAGCGCCGGAAGCTTCGGTTTTGTTTTACCAGGTCTTTCAACATCGCAATTCCCTACCATGACATTAGATTTGTTTACCGGGGTTCAAGGCGAACACAGTTGGGATAATACCTCATTAAATCTGCTGAAAATTATCCGCGGTTCAGGCCTAATTTTACGGTGTTTAAGGTAAGCGAATTAATTCAATTTAAGAGTATAGCAGGAGCTTATTTTCATGAGAAAATCCACAAATGCCGTCGAAGTCAATCAAAACATTCTGGAAATGGAATACGCCGTGCGCGGGGCCATCCCCCAAAGGGCGGCCGAGCTGACAGAAGCAGGGAGAAAAATCATACCCTGCAATATCGGAAACCCACAGGCACTGGGTCAGGAACCCTTAAGCTATTATCGTCAGGTAATGAGTCTGGTACTGAATCCCGCTAACGATGCCCAGAGTAACTACCCCGAGGATATTTCGTCAACGGCTCAGTTCATCCTGCAAAAGATGCCGGTGGGAACCGGTGCCTACACCGCCAGTAATGGACCTCTTTTTATCCGCCAGGCCATCGCTCGTTTCGTCGATGAGCGTGATGGCGACAACGAAGCCGAATTCGTGGCTTCCGATCCGGATCAGATCTTCCTGACGAATGGTGCCAGTGAAGCTGCAAAATATATCCTCGATCTGCTCATCTCCGGGCCAAAGGACGGTATCATGATCCCTACCCCCCAATACCCGCTGTATTCAGCCACCATTCGGAAATGCGGAGGCACACAGGTAAACTATTACCCCGATGAGGACCGTGGCTGGGTAATCGAACAAGATATTCTTGAAGAAGCTTATCGCTCTGCCGAATCAAAGGGCGTTTCCGTAAAATGTATTGTTGTGATCAATCCGGGCAATCCCACCGGAGCCATTGCTGATGAAACCACGATCAGGCAGGTGATTGATTTTGCAGAGGAGAAAGGCCTGGCCATCATTGCCGACGAGGTATATCAGGAAAATATGTACGGCACCGCCTTCAGCTCATTTGCAGCGGTTTTGGGGAAAAGAGATGTGACGCTTTTTAGTCTTCACAGCATTTCGAAAGGATATTCAGGAGAATGCGGACACAGGGGCGGCTATCTCGAAGTTCGCAATGCGCCGGCAGTTAGGGGAACAAAATTGAATTTATTGGATGTTCTGCATAAACTGGCCTCGGTGAGTTTGTGCTCAAATACGGTAGGGCAGATTTTAACTTATCTAATGGTAACACCGCCGAAAGAAGGCCAGCCGTCTTACGATTGTTTCGTTCGTGAAAAAACTTATATTCTCGGAGAGCTCTACAGTAAGGCGACGATGATAAAGTCAGCCTTTGAAAAAATGGATGGAGTTGTTTCCTTTGGCCGCATCGGGGCTATGTATTTATTCCCGCGCCTGGATGTTATGCCAACAGGGAAAACGGATTTTGACTATTGCATGAGCTTGCTGGAGAGTACCGGGCTCTGTACCGTGAACGGATTGGGTTTTGGCCAAAAAGAAGGAACCGCTCATTTGCGGATCGCATTTTTACCCCCGAGAGAACTCCTCGAAGAGGTTCTGCCGAAGTGGATTGACTTTCACAATCGGTACGTACACCAATAGAAGCAGTTATTCAGAGCCATAATGTGGTTGATTAAAATCCGTGTTTTAGACTGAAGGCCGTGACCACACCAGCCGAGCCCAGGTCCTGAAAACCGATGTCGATGGTGAAGAGTTTAAATTTTATACCAAATCCTCCGGCCATACCCGAAATGAATTTCTCGTTGAAACTCCCGTTTTCAAGGTTTTTCTTATAACTGCTGGTACTTAGGCGCAGGGTCACATTATCAGAGGTGAATAATTCAGCGGTTGCGATGTAACGAATCTCATCGTGGCGGTAGTTGACAGCATCCATACTAAGAATCGCAGGTAAATGCTTGGGGCGATAATCCAGTGCAACCCTGAAAGCTAGTGGCAGGGCTTCGCGGGTACTTCCATAGGGGTCAATGCTGCGTCCCAGGTTTTCGAGAGACAGGCCGACGCCCAGGCGCCGCTTTAACAAGCGTGTGCGCAATCCCAGATCTACGGCGAGTCCCGATGCCTTAGCCGATGCTAATTTGCTGTAAAAATAGTTCAGCGAGACCCCGTAAGAAAAACTATTCAGCAGAGTAGATTTCCAGCTTGTGCGAAGCAAGATATCACTGGCGGTAAAACGGTTCAGGGTTTCACTGTCTTCCAGGGAACCATAATTAATGTTTAATAGAGAGAATCCCACCACTCCTGTGCGAAGAGGGGAGACTGCCGAAATATTGTGCAGTCGGATCGAGGCCGGATAGAGGGCATAGTTCAATTGCAGCCAGAGGCGATCGGCTGAAAGGGTTGCAGGATTTTCAGCAGGTTCAGTCGTGGAGACCGAGCTCCTGCCACCGGACAGA
>CAZIYQ010000002.1:0-36758 GCA_964543505.1 uncultured bacterium
TCTCGACAGCCGGATCAAGATGCTGGTAAGTACCGACTGCACCGGAAATTTTTCCCGTCGATATTGTTGATACTGCTGCTTCCCAGCGGGTTATTTGCCGCTTGACCTCTTCACTCCAAAGGGCAAGCTTTAAACCGAAGGTGATCAGTTCGGCATGAATCCCGTGTGTACGGCCAATCTGAAGAGTTGTTTTGTACTTCCGCGCCTGATCGATTAAGGTTTTGTGAAATGACTTCAATCTTTTGAGGATAATCTCGCCCGCCTCTTTACAAAGGAGTGCTAGAGATGTGTCCAGCAGATCAGAGGACGTCAGACCCTTATGGAGGTAGCGTGATTCGGGACCGATATACTCGGCCATGCAAGTCAGGAAAGCGATGACATCATGATGAGTAGTGGTCTCGATTTCGAGGATTCGTTCAATCTTGAAATCCGCTTTCTCACTACAGACTTTGGCAGCATTAACGGGCACTTCACCACGGTCAGCAAGCACATTGGTGACAGTCAACTCAACCGTTTTCCAAGTCTCGTATTTATTTCGTTCTGACCAGATTCGTCTCATGTCAGGAGTTGTGTAACGATCAATCATTTTCTTTCTGCCAATTCTAATTGCAAGTTGATTGTATTCCCATCCCTCAATACTGTCAATTCCACAAGATCACCAACTTTGTGGAAGTGTTCATCAATGACTCTGAGAATATCTTCCCGGGAATTAACATCCTGATTTTCTACTTGTAAGATGATGTCACCAATTTGTAATCCGGACTTTTCTCCGGAGGATAATTTCTCTATATCTGTCACAATAACGCCATTTGCGGTTGGTAATCGTAAGTATTTCTGTAGATAATTATTGATGGCCTGGACTTGTACTCCGGTGACAAAATTTCGTTCTACTTTGCCGTATTGTTTTAATTCATCCGCAATCGTTTTTACTCTGCTGATGGGTATCGCAAAGCCAATCCCAATAGAGCCGGTGGAATACCCCTGACCTGTCATGATAAAAGTATTGATTCCAATGACTTCTCCATTTGCATTCACCAAAGGACCGCCGCTGTTACCGGGGTTTATTGAAGCATCAGTCTGGATCATATTCTGATAAACCTGACCTGACCCCTTCTGGCCAAAATCCAGATGCAAACCACTGACGATTCCTGCCGTTGCAGTGGGCATGTAGCCTACGTTGAAGAGTCCCAGTGGATTGCCCAGGGCAATGGCCCATTCGCCCACAATTAAGTCATCAGAGTCACCCAGTTCAGCATATTGATGATCCTCCCCTTCGACCTTCAAGAGGGCTATATCTGTCAACTTGTCGATACCCACCAATTCGCCATTTGACTGATGCCCTCCTGCGAAGGTCACGATAATTTCGTAAGCATCCTCGACAACATGGGCGTTGGTGACGATATACCCGTCACTGCTGATTACAACGCCGGATCCGAGGCTTTCCACTTTGTAGGTTCTGGTTTGGGGGAAAAAGTTTCCCCAGAAAGGATCAATTCCAAAACTACCGGTTCTTTGTTGTTTGAGCTGTGTAACATTGATACCAACGACAGAGGGACTCACTTTTTCAATTGAAAGCGTGATGGCTGTCTGTCTTGTATTTTCTAAATCGACCGGAGCACCTGATGTTCGTGAGATGTATGTATAAGACAGTAGGAAGAGCCACATCACGAATACAATGCCAAGAGCTTTTTTGATCATTTGCATACCTTCTTAATATCAATAAATCTCAATGATTTTCGGACAGTCTGCAATGCCGTCATCAATACCGAACTTCCATTAGAGAGAGTCCCTGCGAGGGTGCGCGAACAACAGTTAATTTCGATTTAACGGCATTAACCATCAGTGTAAAATCCTCAATTTGGTACCTGCCACGCCCCACTTCGATCATCGTTCCCGCCAAATAACGCACCATGTGCTGTAAAAACCGATTCGCTGAAATTTTATAAAACAGATGCTCATCTGCTACCTCCCAAGTCGAATCCATTACTCTGCAGATTTTGTTCGATACTTCGGCTGTTGCTTTACAGAATATGCTAAAATCATGCTCTCCTTTGACAATCTCGGCACAATTTTGTAATTTTTCTATATCGAGCGGATACCTAACCCACCAAGTGTCTCTTCTGTTAAACACAGAATATTGTCGTACGATATGATAACGGTAATGCCTGCTGATGGCCGAATACCTGGAATGGAATTGATCATCTGTGAGAGTACCTTCAATCACACGGATATCTTTTTTTAAATTAGCATTCAGTGCTCTGCACATCGCCTCTGGCTCAAGGCTTGTTTCCAGACTTATGTTGGCGATCTGCCCCCTTGCATGTACACCACTGTCCGTCCTGCCGGACCCTATCAGTGTGATGGATTGATCGGCAAACATCATCCGCAGAACACCTTCGATATCGCCTTGAACGGTTCTTCCATTTTTCTGTATCTGCCAGCCATGGAGATCGGTGCCATCGTATTCAATAATTAGTTTAAAATGTTTCAGCAACGCTGTATTAAAATCGGTTAATTTGCATCGAAAAATGCCGTGGAATTTACCCGTAAATATCGTTACATCGAATGTCTTTTATAGACAGCAAATATTATTTTGGTGGCAACTATCTGCCAGGGGTTCCTCATTTTTATGGGGCATTTAATAAAGTTTAAGAAGATCAAAGTATTCCAGTGGAATGGACCCAGCCGATAGAATTGTGTGATGGAAATCACCAATTGAAAAATTGGCAGCGCTCTCCTGTTCAATTTTCGACATAAGCTTCTGAAATTTCATGAACCCTGCAAATGCAGTCGGAGCGTAATAAGGTGAATAACTTATAACTTGTAAAAGCGTAGAGGATTCCCGACCCGAAAGGAAACCCTGCGTTTCAAAAAACTTGATAAGCTCCTCTTTTGATTTCTGATTTGTATAGAATTCGATGGATGCCATTGCCATCAGGTCGATTTTAAGTTTTTGTGCCAGGAATGCAAGATAGTTGAGATAGTTATCTTTTTCAAAACCAGCCTCAAGAAATGCCCCCGTGCTATAGATCGGCCACCCGTTCAAATTCGGTAGATCCGGGAAAACAAGCCGCAGAGGTGAAGAGCTTTTAAGATCATATTCAAATTTGACCAAAGCTCCGGGATAGGCAGCCATCATTGTCAGGACATCAAGTTTGTAGTCATTAAAGTCATCGTCTAAAAGGTCAATTAGGGGGGTTTGCCCGGTTCGTTGGGTCAAAGCAACGAAGACTTCGTGTTTGATGGAAGTATATCCTGAACTGCTCAGCCAAATAGGATTCGGATGCAAAATCGCATGGTCTTCCCAGCGGACCAGCACCGACGTGTTGCCAACATCCACAAAATGATTCACGGTGAGGTTAGATTTGATCTTCTTAATGAATGAACTTGTTTTGGACAACAGCACATCCGGATCTGTACTTCGCCGGCTATCTAACTGATGCAGAGACCAGGCAATCACCTGCAAAGTATCCTGCCGTCCCACCCAGACAGGTTCGTCGTTCTCTTGCAAATAATAGGGATAGGCTAAATTGAACATCTCATTTTGTACAGCCGTAAATCCCCGCTCGCACCTGCTGTGAAGGTTTTCAGCGCTAGTCCCTTCTTGCAATAATCGGGAGAGTTCACTTTTATAGGACTCTGCTGACGGAAGATTACCACTTTCAGTCTGCATTTTTTCAAGAAAAACGCGATGTTTTTGCAGTTGTTTTACCGCATCTGAAATCAGAATATCAATCTTGTCGAGGGTAAAATTATCACCCGATAGTTGTAGGGGTAGTTCACTGATCAACTGTTCGTTTTTCCCCAGCAGGTCAAGTGCTGTTGTCACCAGAAAATCATTTGATTTTTCCAGTACGAATTCTACATCGGTCAGATACCTGCCAAGATCGCCAAGTTTGCCGATGGCAGCCTTAGTCCTCATTTCCATGGATATTGATTGATCCGTAATGACACCCAAAAAACTATGATAGATTTCCTGCTGATACAGGAGTGGGTTCCAGCTTTCTTCGAGGTAAGAACTGACTTCGTAGATCAGCCTCTGTATATTCTTGCTCATGATCAAATAATCGATCTCATCATTTTCAGAAAGTTTGGCCCGGTCAATTTGCGAAAGTTCCAGATCAAATCTTTTCAGATCTGCGAGATGATCCCGTTGATAATCTTTGTCAAAGTGTCGGAAATCTCCATCGAAACCATGGATGCCTAAACTCGTGGCAGTAGTGGGATTTCCCTTATAATACCACTGCAGGAAAGCATCACTTAAATCATGAAACGATTTACTTTGATCGTGATGACAGGAAATAAGGACACAGGCCAAGAGTAAAACTCCCAAAGCAGCGCTGATTCGGTGAAAGAATTTCATTTGATGCTCATTACCGGCCGGTTAATCATCCTTAACAGAATTTTCGGATTCATCCCTTTCGGACCCAACTTGGATATTGTTCAGTCGCGAGGATAACAGTCCACCTGATATGACCATTTTGAGGCCTTTTTCAATGCTGATATCGGTCTCTATAACATCTGATTTCTTGACAAATAACATGAAACCCGATGTTGGGTTCGGTGTGGTTGGAACAAAAACATGGTAAAACTCAACACCTTGTGGATTGACGGATTCTCCCGTTACCATCATGATGGTCCATAAATTCTTCCGGGGATACTCAACGATAACCACTTTCTGAAACGATTTAGAATTTGGGTTTGCCACACTGGAGGTGATCTGTTTAATTGTTGTGAAAATAATATTTATTATTGGAATTTTCTCAAAGAGCCTGTCAATCCAGTTCAAAATCTGCAGGCCCAGGGCTTTACGAATAATAAGCCCCAGAATGTAAATAAAAAAAAGTGTGAAAATAAACCCCATTATGGGAGGTAAATACTTATAGATGTGATGATTCCTGAAGATGAACTCAATCAATCGGACACCGGGTTTTGAAAAGAATTTAAAAAGCCATAGGATAATAATGACCGTGAGCGCAACAGGCAGGATGGCCAATAATCCGGCGAACATATTTTGTTTTAAATGTTTTTTTATTCGATTACCTGGGTATTATCCCTTAATTCATAGCTTGGTTGAATATCAAATTAGGAAACATCAAGAGATATCCACCTCAAAATCTAAATCCATTTTACGTAACCAGGTCAATTGTCTTTTAGCAAATTGTCTCGTCTTCTGTTTGATTATATCAACTGCTTCCTCGAGATTCAAATCCCCTTCGATCACTTCAGCTAACTGACGATACCCCACACTCTGCATTGCATGCTGCCGGATGTCGATTCCTATAGTGAGCAATTGGCGAACTTCTTCCAGCCACCCCTCTGAAATCATCGTCTCCACTCGCTGATCAATTATTCGATATAGATCCTGGCGGTTACGTTTTAATCCGATGATAAAATATTTTGAGCGGATGTCCCGGTCCTTCAATTGCTGATCCCTGAACACATCAGTGGGTGCTTTACCGGAGAGACGATATATTTCGTGTGCTCTTGCAATCCGCTTAATATCGTTAGAATGAATCAGGTTAGCATAATCAGGATCTATTGTGACGAGTTCCTGATACAGTTTTTCAGCACCTTCGTTCTGCATCCTGTCATCAATCTTTTTGCGGATAGCTGGTATTTCTACCCCATCTTCGATGATACCGTGACAAATTGCCTGTACATACAGCAGAGTCCCGCCACAGAGGAGTGGCATTTTCTTTTTTGCCCTGATATTTAAGATTGCCTCGTTGACCAACTCCACATAGTCCCCCGCCGTAATGATTTTATCTGCCGGGTACATATTCACCAAGTGATGAGGAATTCTTTTGGTCTCCGCAGCCGTTGGTTGTGCCGTACCAATTTTAAAACCCCGATAGATTTGGCGAGAATCGATGGAGATGATCTCAGCGGCTATCTGCTCTGCAAACTGAATTGAAAAGGATGTTTTACCCACTCCGGTCGGTCCGACAATTACCGGTATTTTACTCCCGGGAAGGGCCTGGAGTAAATTAATCATTATATCCTTTCGAAGCGATGGTCCAGTTCGTCAGTCGTAAGATTAACTACAATAGGGCGGCCGTGCGGGCAATAATAGGGATGCTCGGTAGCAAAAAGTTTGTCCAGCAATGAACGCATCTCCTCCGGCTCAAGTTTATCTCCCGCTTTTATGGCTGCCTTACAAGCGTATGTAGCGGCTATGTAATCCAAAAAGGATGATCCCAGATCATGTTCTGACATGTATTTGTCCAGAATATCTCGAATTATTTTATCTTCTGCACCCATGTAAATATCGGGAGGTACACCATCGATGATAATCGTATTTTTACCAAATTCCCGGAGCCTGAAACCAATTTTTTCAAGATAGGGCACAATCTCAAGAAAACGAGAGAACTCCTCGGGCTGTAGAATTAGTGTTTGTGGGAAGAGCACAATCTGGGAGGGAAAACCTTTATCTTCCATGGCCTTCTTGGCTGCTTCAAAAAGAATTCTTTCATGCGCAACATGCTGGTCGATTATGATCATTCCGCTTTTAACTTCGGTGACAAGATATTTATTATGAAGCTGCCAGATCTTATCGATGACCACAGATTTCTGGAAAGCATTCTCATCCATCATCTGCTCAATGCGCTGATGAGCCCTCTGTATTTTGTGCTCTGTCAAACTGTGAGCATCCCCATTCCGAACGACTGCTTCATCAGCTGATCGGGGCGCTGCCTCAATTGGGTAATCAACAGAAGTTGCACTCCGGTTCGGGAAATTAAAAGAACTCGTGTGAGGAGCATTTGTAGCTCCGGCTTGCTGGCGATTCATAAAATCAAAGTCCGGGATGGTTGCGAGAATATCCTTCAGTGCCTGTGTTACAGCAGATTTTACGACATAATAGACGCGCCATTCATCCTGAAAACGGACTTCCAATTTTGCGGGATGAACATTTACGTCAACCAACTCTTCCGGAATGCCGAGATTTAACACGAAAAATGGATATTCTCCGCGGGAAAGGAGTGATTTATAAGATCCATAAACGGCTGAGTTCAATAATCTGTCAGTGATGGGTCTGCCGTTTAAAAATAGGAATTGTTCGCCCATCCGCTTTTTCACCAGACTCAAATTACCTATGAATCCCTGCACGGAAAATCGGTCTTTAATATCATCTACAGGCAGCAGGGCTTCGGTAAAATATTTGCCGTAAATATCACTAATCCTGTTTTTCAGTGAAGTAGGTTTTAGACGGAAGACCTCTTTTTGGTCAGCGCAGTAAGTGAAACCAATTTCCGGATGCGAAAGGATAAAATTTCTGACGCGCGAGGTAATGACTCTGTATTCCGTTTCCTTTTTCTTGAGGAATTTCCGCCGTGCCGGGATATTGTAAAATAAATTCTTTATGGTAATCGAGGTCCCTTTTAGGGCTGCCGCGGGACGGAAATACCGTGTCGTCCCACCATCGATAGAGCATTCAAATCCACCGGATTCTCCATTTGCGGTTATGGCAGTTACCTGGGCAACTGAGGCGATACTGGGGAGTGCTTCACCCCTGAAACCAAGGGATTTGATATGTGTCAGGTCATCCGGAGTAGCAATTTTACTGGTCGCATGCCGTTTAAAACAAAGGTCCAGATCTCCCTGCCCCATACCGCTGCCATTATCCTTTACCTGGATGGATCCGATTCCACCCCCTTCTATCAGAATATCAATTTGGGTTGCACCGGCATCAATGGAATTCTCAATCAGTTCCTTAACTATGGAAGCAGGTCGTTCAATGACTTCCCCCGCGGCGATCTGATTGATCAGGGTCGAGGGTAAAATGTGGATTATCCCCATTTTATCCTTTCAATTTAGAGCCGACAAAACTCCGCAGGTTTTGCAGATCGGCATCCACTTGATTTAATATTCTCGCTGTGTCAGTACGCATTTTATTGCAGAAATCGATGTCAGTTATTCCAGGGAGATTGATCAATACATTCAAAGCGGCGCCATGGGCTCCTGCTGCTGCCATCTCTCCGGCGACACCCGCATCAGAGCTGGAATTAGGATTGCCGAATTCTGCGGCTTCGAGGGCAAGTTTAAAGATTTCACTACAGTATTTTAGTATAGAAAACGGGATTTGGGTCGCTTTCTTTGTGGCCTTTTGAATGGCCATCTGTTTGGCTTTTTCCAATTCTGCATTACCCGTGCTTAGTCTGAAGGCTGCCATGACTTCATTGAAGGCATCCGTATCCTGATCCACCATTTTAAGGAGTTCCTTTTTTAGGCGTTGACCTTCATCTGCCAAAGTGCACATCTGCTCAAATAGGGGTTCCCATTTCTTTTTACCGAAGGTTAGATTCGCCACCATTGCCGCCAGACCCGCCCCAAGACTGCCGGCTATTGCCGAAACACTGCCTCCACCCGGAGCAGGACTTTCAGACGATAATTCATCCGCAAAGGCTTTTACAGGCATGGCGACCAGTGGGCCACTACCCCCCGCAACCCGATATTCAACAATCTTCTCGTAGGGATCGAAAGGCGATAGTTCATCCAGCCCCAGGGATTTGACCGAAATCGACAGAATATCTTTTTCAGGAATACCAGTTGATCGGTGCTGTTTCTGCAAATAATATCTGCCGGCATCCAGTAGGGATCTCAGGGGGATCAGTCCCACCAGTTCAGAACCAGTTACCCTGACACCTCGTTTTCTGGCTTGATCTCTGACTTCCTCAAAGGCGATATGCACAGGAGTTACGGCGATATTGGTAAGATTCATGGATAGCTGAGCAATGCCATATTCATCAATGTACCAGCCAACAGCTTTAACCGATTTCAGGGTTCCCGGCTGAGTGAGCGGAATGCCATTATTATCACGGATAAATTTATGTGTTTTAGGGTCTCTACGATTCCTGCCTTGCTCACGAATATCAAGGGCGATATCGCTGGCTATTTTCTTATCTTTTGTGTTCAGATTTACATTATAGGCTACCAGAAATTGGCGGGCTCCAATAGCTGTAACACCTGTAGTTTCATTCAGCTCTGCAGGACCGAAATCAGGTGCCCAATGGGGATCCCTCAATTTTTCACCCATGCCTTCATATTCCCCCGCTCTTATACTGGCGAGATTTGTTCGTTCTGGCTGGGTCGCTGCAAATTCGTAGAGAAATACAGGAATATTCAGCTCTTTGCCTACCCGTTCGCCTAATCGCTGAGCATATTTCACGCAATCCTCCATCGTGGCTCCGCTGACAGGAACAAAAGGACAGACATCCGTAGCTCCCATTCTGGGGTGTGCACCTTTATGATTTCGCATATCGATGATTGCTGATGCAGTTTTGATGCCCTGGAAAGCTCCTTCGATAACAGCGTCCGGTTCGCCTACCAGAGTAACCACTGTACGATTTGTATCTGCACCCGGATCTACATCCAGTAGACTTACACCTTCAACGGAACTGATAGAATCGGTGATCGCCTTGATTTTGACCTTATCCCGACCCTCACTGAAATTGGGTACACATTCAATAATTTTCATTTTATCTCTGTTCATATTTTATTCTAAAAACTTTTTCCATATTACAATCTACCGACTCTGTATAGGAAAAATATGATCATGGCCAACAGGATAGCATATTTCAAAGTCTTCCATATTGTTGCCTGTCTGCGATAATCCTGGCTTATCAGATGTCTCAATTTTTTTGGATTCGTACCCCATTTGTGTAATTTGCTCATGCGTCAACCCTACTGCATTAGCATCAAAATCTTCAGATCGAGATTCCTGCAAAAATATATATAAATAACTTTAAAAATGGGTTCAAGAACCAGCTTAGTAAATTGATAGGCGTAAAATACCCAAGGGCAATAATGCCCAACAATATTTTAGGACCGTAGTGCTGCAGGTTGACGACCAATTGAGGGTTGTACCGGACGATCAACCCTGCAAATATCTGTGAGCCATCCAATGGGGCGACCGGTATCATGTTAAAAACGGCCAGCATGATGTTGATCTGTACAAAATAAGCCAGGAGCTGCCCAACAGTTCCACTGAGCACCAATTGGGCATAGCTGTGATACCCGAAAACCCTTATAAGAATACCCCCTGCCAGAGCCAGCAGGAGATTTGAAGCAGGTCCCGCAAAGGCAACCTTCATCATATCCGAACGTGGATGCCGCATATTGCGCGGATTCACGGGCACCGGTTTTGCCCAGCCAAACCCGACAAAGAGGATCATTAACGCACCCATCGGGTCCAGATGTGCCATGGGATTCAGGGTCAGTCTTCCCAGGCGCGCTGCAGTATCATCCCCCACCTGATTGGCCATCCAGGCATGTGAAAATTCATGGAAACAGAGTGCAAATAACAAAGTGGGAATTAGAAGTACCAAAACTTCTGTTGGTAATCTGAATAACATCTAACCTCTCGGGTGAAATTGTTTATGTGTTTCTTTTAAATACGTTTTATCTAGGTGTGTATAAATCTGCGTCGTTGTAATATCTGAATGACCAAGTAATTCCTGAACTACCCTCAGATCAGCACCGCCTTCCAGCATATGGGTCGCAAAACTATGTCGAAATGTGTGGGGGCTGACTTTTTTCCGTATCCCTGTTTTTAGAACATTGACATGAATGATATTCCAAATGGCCATGCGTGTAATGGGTTCACCCCGTAGATTCAAAAATAGAAAGCCTCTGTTATTTCCCTTTCTGGCAAGCGTAGGACGCAACTCTTCGATATACCGCATCAAACATTGAAACGCCGGTACGCCGATGGGAACAATCCTTTCCTTACGCCCCTTGCCAATGACCCTGAGCATGGCATCCTCCATGAGAATATTGGGTAGTTTTAGGCCGATTAACTCGGATACTCGCAGTCCACAGGAATAAAGGATTTGCAGTAGTGCCAAATCCCGCAGAGCACTTTTTTTGGAGATATCAACAGCCTGAAAAATAGATTCTATCTCCGCAATTGACAGAATATCAGGTAATTTTTTTTCCTGCCTCGGTGGCTGAAGGAAGCCCGATGGATCTTTTTTCGACAGCCCTTCATGGATAAGATAACCATGATAGCCTCTCAGTGTGGAATAGGCTCTGCTAATACTGGAAGCCTTAAGTTCTGAAGAATTCTCACCAACTCTCAATCTCGACAAGATTTTTACATATTCCCGGATTTGCATTAATTTTATTTCCTGAGGCCTGTTGATATTGAATACCTCGTGTAGATAGTTCGTGTAGCGACGCAGGTCATTCCAATAGGCCGTGATGGTATTAGGGGCTAAACGTCGTTCAAACTGAAGATGTAGCAGGAAGTGCTTAGCACTTTCATGCAGAGGGTTTTGGGCGAGAGTGGGTTTCCCGATCATGGATTTTCGGAAAAATGAATTGCTCTGGTCAAGTCATATATTCCATCAAAATTATTAAACTTTTCAAGAGCATTACCGATCACGACATATCCTGCTCCGGCTTCCACAAGACCGCTGGCAGACTGAGGACTTCTAACGCCACCACCCACCACGATGGGGATATCAAGATTTTGAGCAATCGTTTTTACTAATTCCGTACTCGCATTTAATTCGGCACCGCTACCGGATTCCAGAAAAATGAGTTTCATGCCGAGATACTGCCCTGCCAGGGCATGTGCCAACACAATATCCGGTTTATCCATTGGTAAGGGGTTGGTGTTGCTCATCACCTGTACAGACGATATAGAACCACCATTCAATAGGATATAACCTGTGGGAATGGTCTCCAGCCCAAGGCAGTGGATCATAGGACTGGATTGTACCTGTTCCCCAATTAAGTACTGGGGATTTCTGCCACTGATCAGTGACAAAAACAATACGGCATCCGCCAATTTTGAGAGCTGTCTTGAAGATCCCGGGAAAATGACCAGTGGGAGTGTCGTAATGGATTTAATATATTTCAGACGGTCTTCGAATCGTTCGTCCATGATAAGGCTGCCGCCCACGAGGATAGCATCAAAATCAGTCTCAACGATTAAATTAACCATCTCTCCAAGGTGGGCATCATTTTTTGTGTCGGGATCAATCAAGGCGAGTGCACAGGCACCCCGGCGAAGCCGGACTTTTTCAAGACTGGCAAAAGTAGTCATCAAGCCTGATCCAGGAATTTTATCAAGTGCTCAATTTGTGCTCGTGTTCTTTTCTCAGTAAAAGCTAATTGTAACAGATTATCTTTTGAATCATCCACCAGTTCACCGATAAAGATGTTCTCTTTTTCAGCACGCAAAATGAAATCGTGGACAGATTTACCGTTTTCAATTTTCAGGACGAATTCATTCAAAAACTTATTGCCGAAGGGAAGTGAATATTTCCCGGACTTCAGAATTCCTGTGGCTGCATAATGTGCTTTTTGATAACACAGTTTGGCGATTTTAGGTAAATTCTCTTTGCCCATAAGTGACATATAAATGGCTGCCCGCAAAGCCATTAATCCCTGATTGGTGCAAATATTGGAGGTGGCATTCTCCCGGCGAATATGCTGCTCACGAGTCTGCAGTGTCAGAACAAACGCATCATTCCCATCACTGTCCAGGGTTTTGCCGCTAATTCTTCCCGGTAATTTCCGTAAGTATTTATTGGTAACGGCCAGCAGGCCAAGGTAGGGTCCGCCAAAGGACATCTCGTTGCCCAGCATCTGGCCTTCTCCGACAAACACATCCGCTCCACATTCCCCCGGTGAGGTCAGAACACTCATGCGGATGGGATCAGAAACCGCAATTAGTAATGCCTTACAATTATCGGGTCGAATTCCTGCTGCGAGACGCCAATCTTCCAATAGACCGTAATAATTGGGTGATTGTACGACTACACAGGCTGCATCTTCAATCAGCTCTTCAGTGTCCGCGAAATCTGTAATCCCTTTGTGAACCCGCAACAGGATGATCTCTGCATCCCGATTCTGTAAATAGGTTTTTACTACTGATATAAATCTTGGATTGACAGCACCGGATATCAGTATTTTGTTTTTTCGGGTTGCTGACATTGCCAGAGAACATGCTTCTGCAAGTGCAGAACCCCCATCATACATGGAGGCATTTGCTACATCCAACCCGCTTAAGCTACAGATCATGGATTGAAATTCATACATAACCTGAAGGGTCCCCTGACTGACTTCAGCCTGATAGGGCGTATAAGCAGTATAAAACTCGGGACGACCAGCTAAAAAATCGACGGCTTTGGGAACATAATGATCATAGACTCCTCCGCCCAGAAAGCAGGCCTTTTCACCGGCTGCAGAATTCTTATCAGCAATGAGTCGGGCTTCTGTTTCAAGCTCCCATTCGGATAATCCCGGCTGCAGACCCAATTCTCTCTGCATCCGCAGGCTCCGGGGAATAATTTTAATTAGATCATCGAAGTTAGCGATATCCATTTCAGCAAACATCGCTTTTTCACTTTCAATTGTTGAGGGAATGAAGGGCATTAGCTGATATGCTTTTTATACGCTTCTGCATCCATCAAATTGGATAATTCAGTGGTACCTACAGCTTTAATCCTGGCAATCCAACCGGTTTTATAGGGATCTTTATTGACAGACTCCGGAGAATCTTCAAGAGATGTATTCACTTCGAGAATTTCTCCCGATACAGGTGCGAAAAGATCAGCCACCGTTTTAACCGCTTCGATGGTACCAAAAGTATCCCCTGCATTTACCGTATCCCCTACTTCCGGGAATTCGACAAATATCACATCTCCCAGTTCTCCCTGGGCATAATCAGTTATCCCAACCGTCACGATATCATCAATTACTTCAGCCCATTCATGATCTTCAGTATATTTTAATTCCATTGGTACATTCATACTTATTCCTTATCTGCTTCGAATTTGAAATTATCTAAAAATCCGGTGTGAATATCACCGGCACGAAAATCTTTATCTCTAAAAAGTTGTTTATGGAAGGGAATGATTGTCTTGACACCTTCGATGACGCATTCATCGAGGGCCACTTCCATACGATTCAATGCTTCCTCTCTGGTGGGTGAATGCACAATCAGTTTTGCGATCATGGAATCATAAAAGGGTGGTACATAATAACCAGAATAGGCGTGTGTATCAACTCTGACCCCCATGCCTCCGGGCATGTGAAAAGCTGTTATCAAACCGGGCGAGGGCCTAAAATTATGAACTGGATCTTCGGCGTTAATACGGCATTCTATAGCATGCCCGCGAAGTTTAATATTTTTCATCCACTCGGGCAAGGGCTCCCCTGCATGACATAAAATCTGGTATTTCACAAGATCAAGCCCTACCACCATTTCAGTGATGGGATGTTCGACTTGTATGCGGGTATTCATCTCCATGAAATAATAATCTCCGTTGGCATCCAGCAAAAATTCGATTGTCCCTGCACCCACATAATCGGCAACTTTTGCACCGGCAATTGCCGCTTTATATAACCTTGCTCTTATTTCCGGTGTTACAGCAGGCGACGGTGATTCTTCCACCAATTTCTGATGCCGGCGTTGAATAGAGCATTCCCTCTCCCCAAGTGCAAGCACATTGCCGAAGGTATCAGCCAGGATCTGCACTTCAATATGTCTTGGTTTGAGGATGAATTTCTCCAGATACATGTCAGAATTACCAAATGCTGTGCGGGCCTCAGCTTGAGCCATGTTAATGGCTGTCTCCATTTCCGCCGGACCTTCCACAATGCGCATCCCTCTGCCGCCGCCACCTGCGGAGGCTTTAAGGATTACCGGATAACCGATGCTATTTGCAATAGTGATGGCTTCATCGGCCGTTTGAACGACACCATCAGAACCCGGGACTACCGGTACATTGACTGATTTCATTGTACTTTTTGCACGAGCTTTGTCGCCAATGGCCTCGATGGTTTCCGGCGGAGGCCCAATGAAGGCAATGTCGTTATCTCTGCAGATACTTGAAAATTCGGCATTTTCCGATAAAAATCCGTATCCGGGGTGGATCGCATCGGCATTGGTGAGTTCAGCGGCTGCGATGATAGATGGTATATTCAAGTAACTCTTGCTGGAATCGGGAGGGCCGATGCAAATAGCTTCATTTGCAAATCTCACATGTAATGAGAGTTCATCCGCCTGCGAATATACAGCCACCGTCTGAACACCGAGTTCCCTGCAGGCTCTTATGATCCGCAGTGCAATTTCGCCGCGATTGGCGATCAGTATTTTTTTATACATTTTTAGACAGGTTCAATGATCATCAGTGTCTGTCCGTATTCCACCGGCGCTTCGTTGCCCAGCTGGATTTTGACGACTTTTCCAGCAACTTCAGATTCGATTTCATTGAAGATTTTCATGGCTTCAATAAGGCATACGGTTTGCCCGACGGTGATGTTATCACCAACTTTCACAAATGGTGGAGCGCCAGGTTTTGGAGATGAATAATAAGTACCGACCAAGGGAGCTTTGATGAATTGTTGTTCTGTTTCAGAATCAGTAGGTTCACTTGGGACTTCTGTAGTTACTGATGGTATTGTTCGCGGTGCAGCGGGCTGGGAGGGCGGCAGATTATTCTGCAATTGTACAGGAGGTGCCACGTGATTCAGTCTCGTAATCCGTATTTTGTTTGAATCCTTATCAGAAGTTATCTCGATCTCAGTAATATTGGTGCCTTCAATGAGATCGATGATCTCCCTTAATTTAGATTTTGGAATCATGATTGGCCTATTCTTTGACGCGTTCGATATAGCGACGGTCTTTTGTGTCAACGCGAATAATTTCGCCTTCCTGTATAAACAGTGGAACCTGCAAAACAACACCCGTTTCGAGTTCGGCAGGTTTTGTACCACCTTGGGCGGTATTCCCTCTTTCACCTGGATCAGTTTTGACGATGCGTAAGTTCATATGCTGAGGAATACGTACTTCTACAGGGTCATTGCCATTGAAGGCGATTGTAGTTTTGGTGTTTTCGATTAGAAAGTCGGTCACATCTTCAAGCTGTTCTTTTACCAATGAGATTTGTTCGAAAGACTCTACATCCATAAAATAATATTGTTCACCACCATTGTAAAGATAGTTATAATCTCTTGCTTCCAACCGGATCACATTAATTTTTTCTCCGGCCCGGAATGTTTCCTCGACAACTTGACCTGTCTTTACGTTTTTCAGTTTAGTGCGAACAAAGGCGGGACCTTTGCCGGGTTTCACATGCAGAAATTCGACAATTTTCCATAACCCGTGTTTGCGATCCATCACCAATCCATTCCTGAAATCTGAAGTATCTGCCATAAATATTCCTTGTATTTCTAATTAAAAAAAAGTTGATTAATTTACAGGTGACGTTCTATCGGAAACAACTAAGAGAAACATTCCTGATTCTCTCATTACCGGGTCGATAACAATCATTTCTCTCCTTGAAGTTCTAAAAGTTTGTCTGTGGCCATACACCTTAACTTGGTTCCTTTAATATCTTTAAATGTAACTAAACTATTACTGAAAGCAAGATCAACGATCAATTTAGAAGACTGTAATTATAATATTTAAAAAGAGATGAACCGATAATTAACAAACAAGAGTAATGTTCTAATTTTTGACCAAATTCAAAAACCAATTCAATTCTCCAGTAAGAAATCGGGGCTTTGTAATTGCTTGTTCCGGCAGCGGGCATTAACTTTCTATCAATTCACCTTTCTTCATTACCGAGAGAATCCTGTCACTGCCAAACCAATAGGGTATTTCGATAATAGATCGCATATCCCAAAAGATCAAATCAGCCTGGTAATTCTCAAGTATCGCACCGCAACTGGTTTCAAGACCGATGACTTTTGCAGCATTGTAAGTGACCGCCTTAAATGTCTCTTCGATCGTCATGCCACAATATAGGGTTGCCAGCGACATCACAATGGGAATATTGGAAAGCGTGCTTGAACCAGGATTAAAATCTGTGGCGAGTGCAACTTCGATGCCATTATCGATAAATTTTCGACCCGCGGCATATTGTGTCTTGCCAAGGAACAAGGTTGTACCAGGCAGCAGGGTTGCCATCACATTGGCTTTGGCCATAGCTTCAATACCTTTTACACTGACAGCCATGAGATGGTCGGCAGAGACGGCATTGAGTTCGGCTGCAAGTTCGGCTGCCCCTGAATCCGAAAATTCGTCAGCATGCAGCCTGGGCTGAATTTCGTGCTCCAGAGCAGTCTGTAGGATTCGGCGGGAATCATCCACGGAAAAATAGCCATTCTCACAAAATACATCACAATATTTGGCCAGCTCTGCCTCTGCAACTGCGGGGATCATCTCATTACAGATCAGATCCACGTACCCTTTGTGATGATCTTTATATTCGGGTGGAAATGCATGAGCTCCCAGAAAGGTCGGGATCACATCCATCGGGGATTCATCATTGAGTCGTTTGATGACCCGTAACATTTTTAACTCATTTTCCAGATCAAGCCCATAGCCGGATTTGGCTTCTATGGTGGTTGTGCCATGATAAAGAAAATTGTCCAAACGCCGCAGACTCTTATCAAATAAAACTTCTTCCGATGCGTTTCGTACACCCGTGATTGAGGCGATGATACCGCCACCGGCATCTGCAATTTCGTTATAGCTCCTACCCCGAACCCGCATTTCAAACTCATTGGCTCGGCCATTTAAGAATACCGGATGGGTGTGAGGGTCAATAAAACCCGGTGTGATCAGCGATCCATCGGCATTGATCTCTTCTTCTGCACCTGAAACATGTGGAGCAATTTCTCGAATTATCCCAGCGTCAATCAATAATTCCATTCCGGTTAAGATAATAACCTTTTGTTCTTTGACCGACCATGTTGCCAGTGAACCTATATTTGTAATTTTGGTGATCATTCTATTTACTGGTTATGGCTACTTACTTTAATCCCGGAACTTGTAGACCACGTTCTTTGGCGATCTGAATGGCTTTTTCATATCCCGCATCCACATGCCGCATGACACCGGTCCCAGGGTCGTTAGTGAGGACTCGATTAAGCCGCACTCTCATCTCCGGAGTGCCATCAGCCACAATCACAACACCGGCATGTATCGATAATCCCATACCCACGCCTCCACCGTGATGAACGGAGGTCCAGCTCGTACCACTGGCGGTGTTCAAAAGTGCATTCAGAATTGGCCAATCGGCAACAGCATCCGAGCCATCACGCATGGCCTCAGTTTCCCTGTTGGGAGAAGCAACAGAACCTGCGTCAAGATGATCTCTTCCAATAACAATGGGTGCTTTCAATTCACCTGAGGCCACCATGTCATTAATAGCTTCGCCAAAGAGATTGCGCTCGCGATAGCCCAACCAGCAGATTCTGGCAGGCAGACCCTGAAATGCGACTCTCTCCTCGGCCATCTTAATCCACCGATGCAACGCCTTATCTTCAGGAAACAGTTCGAGTAGTTTTGCATCTGTTTTCAGAATATCCTGTGGATCACCGGACAGCGCAACCCACCTGAAGGGTCCTTTTCCTTCACAAAACAACGGCCGGATATAGGCCGGTACAAATCCAGGAAAATCGAAGGCATCCTCGATGCCGGCGTGTTCCTTGGCCTGGCCCCTGATATTATTCCCATAATCAAACGTGATGGCTCCTTTTTTCTGTAACTCAAGCATGGCACGACAATGATCACCAATGGATTTGAAAGACATCTGAATGTATTTTTGAGAATCCGTTTGGCGTAGTTTAAGTGCATCCTCATAGGGGATGCCCGCAGGTATATACCCATTCAGTTCATCATGAGCAGATGTTTGATCGGTGAGGAGATCCGGGGTTACTCCCCTTCTTAAAAATTGAGGAAGAATATCCGCTGCATTGCCCAATAATCCGATAGATAGAGGCTCTTCTTTGGCTATGGCGGTCCTGGCGAGACTTAAGGCTTCATCGAGGTTCTCCGTTGAAGTATCAAGATAGCGTGTGGCAATTCTGCGCTGAATCCGATGGGGGTCAACTTCAATTGTGATATTGACACCTTCGTTCATAGTAACAGCGAGGGGTTGTGCTCCTCCCATTCCACCGAGACCAGCCGTGAGCGTCAGAGTTCCTTTTAGGGATCCGCCAAAATGCTGCCTCGCAGCTTCTGCAAGCGTCTCATAAGTCCCCTGCAGAATTCCCTGGGTTCCAATATAGATCCAACTTCCAGCGGTCATTTGACCGTACATCATGAGACCTTTTCGCTCCAATTCACGGAAATTCTCCCAGTTGGCCCAATTGGGAACCAGCATAGAATTCGAAATAAGTACTCGGGGAGCATGCTCATACGTTTTGAAGACACCAACGGGCTTTCCCGACTGCACCAGCAGAGTCTCATCATTCTCGAGTTCTCTTAAAGAAGCAAGAATGTTATCGAAGGCTTCCCAATTGCGTGCTGCTTTCCCTGACCCGCCATACACAATAAGTTCATCAGGTTTTTCTGCTACATCAGGATCCAGGTTGTTTTGGATCATACGAAAAGCCGCTTCTTGCTGCCAACCTTTACACGTTAATTTGAGACCCGTGGGGGCTTTTACTATTCTTGGTTCAGACATTATTAATCCTATCTATTAAAATATTTGATATTTTATGAAGATATAAGCTTTTTCGATTGCCTTAATTTACAGCAGGCAATATGAATAATGTTAAAGCCGGAATCAGGGAGTTTTATCTCTCATTGCATCCAATAATGGAGACAGCCATTCAAGATTATTCTTGTGAGCATCATAGGAGAAAATTGAGATACCGGTAAAACCATTCAGACGGGTCAGCATAACCTTGTCCGCAGCTGAATCTGCATCTTGATTATATGTGGCTATGCCCATGATAATTCTATCACGTTGTTCTGGCGAGAAGGTATCTTTCATCATAATGATGTCCTGAGTAAATGGAACTATTTCTTTATAATAATTCATTGGTACAACGAAATCCAACAGACCATCATTAATCCATGACTGCCAATCCTGACTCCATCGATCTTTTGCCGTAGAAAGATTTGGTTTTACAGTCGAACTCAAAAGTATTTTTCTCGAATACAGCTCCATATCTGTTTTGATCATTTTCAACAAATTTGAAATACTTGTCTGGCGAAAATTATGCCAAGCAGATTGCATAGAATCAACATAAGTTTGCTCCCAGCCAAACCTGGTGCTGATAATTCCACGAGCAATATCCCTCGGATCAATACCATATTCAAGTTTGAACACCTCACGGCTCCCGGGATTATAACCATAGAAGTTATCCTGATAGCGTAGGTAATCCAAGTGAATTCCATCGACATTATAATTCTCATACACTTCTTTAATAACGGAGGTGAGATACAAATTAACAGAGGGATTACCCGGGGATAAAAATATCCCCTCCCAATTTGGTGAGGGTGGTTTGGAGGCATCTATCTTCCAATCCATTTTACCGTAATCATTCGCTTCGGTCCATTCGGGATGGGTGTTCAAGAGGTGATTGGGATTATCCGGAGGCTGAGGCGCTGACCACAAAAGATAGGCATTCATCCAGGCATGAATTTCGAGTCCAAATTCATGGCCTAATTCGATAGCATAGGCCAATGGATCAAACCCGGACAGCACATTTTCATTTTTAACAACAAGACTGGAATTATAGAGAGCGTCCCCCCTTGAGCGAACCTGTATAAATACTTTATCAAATCCCTGTTGGGCAGCATAGGTGAGTGCACTGTCGATGCTTCCTGGTGTATAGAGACTGTTCCGTAAGACCCACAAGCACTTCGTCTCCACCTGTGGGAACTGTCCCATCAAGGGTCCGGTCATAATAACAAACAGGGCAAAAATAAGTATTGCCCTGTTAAATTTAATTTTCATTGAAATGATGTTTTTCAATTCAAGCTTTTATCTATTCTTTCTTAGAGGGAGCTGACTTTTTTTTGGAGGTTTTCTTTTCTTCTATCTTGTCAATTTTTTTATTCGACTTACCCTCTTCTGTAGTTTCCTCTGGCTCTGCAGTGACCATCGCGGCAATATCCGTAAATTCAATGATTGAAACTGGAGCATTATCATTTTTCCGATTTTCCAATTTGATCAACCGGGTGTAACCACCCTGTCGATCTTTACAAATAGGAGCAATCTCGTGGATTAGAATATTTGCAACTTTTTTACCCAACTGACCCGGTAATTTCTTTTGAATTAATCGACGGCCGTGCAGGTTGTCCATTTTGGCATAGGTTACCAGCCTGTCAACATATCCGCGCAGTTCTTTAGCTTTTGCCTCAGTAGTTTTAATTTTTTTATGTAGTACGAGTGCTGTTGCAAGGTTCATCATCAAAGCTTTTCGATGTGTTGCTGTCCTGCCAAGCTTTCGTCCTCGAATCTGATGTCTCATAGTCTAAAATTCCTCTTCGCCCAAATATTGCTTAACATCCATGCCAAAATGCAGTCCCATACTCTCAAGTTTTTCAACAAGTTCATTGAGGGATTTACGCCCAAAATTCTTGAATTTCAACATCTCACCCTCGTCCTTGGCGACTAATTCACCAATGGATTTTATTCCGGCAGACTGCAGACAATTGTATGATCTTACGGAGAGTTCCATCTCATCGATATTTTTTACCAACAGACTTTTGATCTCAAGAGCTTCGTTAAATTCTTCTTCATTGACAGAAGCGATGAGTTCAGAGTCGTCAAACATAAACAGAACCAAATGCTGCCGTAAAATTGATGATGAGTGGTTCAAGGCATCCTTAGGTGATGTTGAACCATCCGAAGTGATCTTCAGAATCAACTGCTCTTCATTTTCGATTGAAGTAGGAATATCGGTTACATCCCAGGCAACATTTGTTATCGGGTTAAAAATAGAATCCATCGCAATGGTACCAAGCGGTGCATCTTTGAGTTTATTTTTAACTGCTGATGAATAGCCCTTCCCTCTGGATATTCTTATTTCAAAGGTCGTGTCGCAAGTATCCATGAGCGTGCCGATTTTAATTTCAGGATTCAATACTTCAAAACTCTCTGAAGCATTGGTGATATCCTGACCTGTAAAGTGTCCGGGGCCGGTCAAATGTATTGTCACAAGTTCCGGGCCCACATCCTCTACCAATTTGAATCTAACTTTTTTAAGATTCAGTATGATATCAGCTACATCTTCGACGATACCTTCTACGGTGGAAAATTCGTGGGCAACCCCCTCAATTCTGACAGATGTAATTGCAATACCTGGAATTCCAGTCATCAGCACACGCCGTAGGGAATTTCCAATTGTTACCCCGAACCCTCTTTCGAAGGGTTTAGCTACAATTTCTGCGTAGTTGTCTGATTCTTCAAGAATCTCTACGTCTATCGGTGAAAAATGTCTGTTATTTGCCATTAACTCTTTAGTCCTGTAATTTATTTTACTTGGAATATAATTCCACAACCAGCTGTTCATTGAGCGGTTCTGGGATTTGATCTCTCTCGGGTCCGCAGTCGAAGATTCCTGCTAATTTTGCTTTGTCGACAGTTAACCATGGAACTGGATTATCACCTTCGGTTTTCCGTAGGGATTCTTGGAAAATATCCAATTTCTTACTTTTATCTCGAACCTGAATAATTTCCCCAGATTTTAAAATATAAGAAGGAATATTGACCGTTCTGTTACTTACGAGAAAATGCTTATGAGATACCAGTTGTCGAGCTGCCCTCCGAGTTGGGGCTAATCCCAAACGATAGACGGTATTATCCAAACGTGATTCAAGAATTCTCAGTAAATTATGTCCTGTAGGGCCGGCTTGAGCAGATGCCTTTTTAAAATAGGTCCTAAACTGTTTTTCAAGCACACCGTAAAGATATTTAATTCTTTGTTTTTCACGAAGCTGTATGCCGTAGTTTGATAACTTCCTGCGCCTGGATTGACCATGCTGACCTGGTGCATAAGCTTTTCTAGGTGATCCAAATTTTGGAGATTCAAACACCGGATATTCAAGCCGGCGGCATACCTTACCTCTTGGTCCTGTAAATCTTGCCATTTATTTGTCCTTATACCCTACGTCTTTTTGGTGGTCTGCACCCATTGTGCGGAATGGGCGTAATATCCATAATTGAAGTAACTTCAAGCCCGGCAGCTCTCAATGATCTGATGGCAGCTTCTCTACCTGATCCTGGACCTTTAACCCTGACTTGAATCGTTTTCAGACCCAATGCCATTGCCTCTTCAGCTGCTTTCTGGGCTGCCTGAGTTGCGGCAAAGGGAGTGCTCTTTCTTGAGCCTTTAAATCCTACCATCCCGGCACTGGCCCACGATATAACGTTCCCGAATTGATCGGTCAAGGTGATATTTGTATTATTAAAGCTTGCCTTGACGTGAGCGATTCCCACCGGGTCTACTTTAACTTTTTTCTTCTTTTTAGTTCTTGGTCTCGCCAAGTCAATACTCCTTACTATTCAATTATTTCTTTTTAACTGGTGGTTTGGTTCTGCCTTTGCGAGTACGTGCATTTGTGTGCGTCCTCTGACCTCTCACCGGCAATCTTTTTTTATGCCGGATACCGCGGTAGCAATTGATATCCATCAGTCTTTTTATATTACGGGATATCTGACCTCTTAGCTCTCCCTCGATGGAATAATTTTCAGAAAGTTCATTCCGGATAGCCAATATTTGTTCTTCAGACAATTCATTGACCTTTGTAGAAGGGTCAATTCCAGTAGCTTCCAATATTTTTCTGGAAAATGTAATCCCAATGCCGTATATATATGGAAGGGCATATTCAACTTTTTTATTTCGTGGTAAATCTACACCAGCAATACGTGCCAAATCTAATTCTCCTCTAACCTTGCCGTTGTTTATGTTTCGGATTAACACAGATCACTCTCACCACACCTTTGCGCTTGATGATCTGACATTTATCACACATTTTCTTAACGGATGCTCGAACTTTCATAATTGCCCCTATTTATACCTGTAGGTAATTCGTCCTCTTGTCAGGTCATAAGGTGATAATTCCATCTTAACCTTATCGCCTGGTAATATTTTAATGAAATGCATTCGCATTTTTCCAGATACATGAGCAAGAACGACATGTCCATTATCCAGCTT
Organism: uncultured bacterium; assembly: GCA_964543505.1. Classification (GTDB taxonomy): domain Bacteria; phylum Fidelibacterota; class Marinisomatia; order SCGC-AAA003-L08; family JACNLC01; genus JAADGM01. The sequence goes on from CAZIYQ010000002.1 coordinate 23,920, forward strand.
GACCCTGAACATGGCATTGGGCAATGTTTCAGTAATCACACCATCGACTTCTATTCCTGCTTCTTTAACCATATTAATTTGTCAATATCCTGTTGCCATCTTGCGTGATGGTTATTGTATGTTCAAAGTGCGAAGACGGCTCCCCATCAGCTGTACAGACTGTCCAGCCATCATCCTTCGTAAATACATTTGCTGTCTTCATATTGATCATCGGTTCAATGGCAAAACACATCCCCTTTTTGATGATCGGTCCACGACCTGGTTTCCCAAAATTGGGAATTTGCGGATCTTCGTGTAATTCATTCCCGATGCCATGGCCTACAAGTTCTCTAACGACACCATAGCCATTTCCCTCGGCATGCTGCTGAACAGCATAACCTATGTCTCCAATTCTATTTCCCGGAACCGCCATGGATATTCCCTTTTGCAGGCATTCCTGCGTGACTTCCAGCAGTCGTTTCTTTTCATCCGAAACGTTGCCTACAGGAAATGTCCGGGCATGATCACCATAGTAACCCTGTTTTAAAGCTCCCACATCCATTCCGACAATCTCACCTTCTTGCAGAGCCCTGCTTCCAGGGATACCATGAACTACCTCATCCTCTATCGATATACATAATGTTGCAGGAAAGCCGTACAACCCTTTGAATCCAGGTATGGCATCACGACTTCTGATAAAATCTTCTGCGAGCTGGTCCAGTTCGAGGGTAGTAATTCCCGGTTTAATGTGCTCTCCAACCAAAATTAGAGTTTCTCGTACAATTTTGCAACTCTCATAAATTTTAGCAACTTCAACTGAACTCCTAATATTGATCACGAATGGATAACCAAAGCTTTAAAATCTCCGACGTCCCTTCATCTTACCACCCTTTAGGAATCCATCGTAATTACGCATCACCAGATGGCTTTCGATTTGTTGGAGCGTATCCAGTGCAACACCAACGATGATCAACAAACTGGTCCCACCGAAAAAACTTGCCAGAGAATAGTTAACACCATTGACTTGTGAGACTAAAAATGTTGGGAAAATTGCTATAAGTGCTAAAAACACAGAAGCAGGTAATGTGACCCTCGTCAAAATTGTGTCAATATAATCTGAAGTGTTTTTCCCGGGTCTGATGCCGGGTATAAATCCACCTTGTTTTTTCATGTTATCAGCTACATCAACAGGATTAAAAGTGATCGCCGTGTAAAAATATGTGAAAATTATGATTAGAAACGCAAAGACAATAGAGTAGACCGGATGGGTCGGTGCGAAGACGGTTTGCAGCCATTCGCCAAAAGCATTGCCTTCGGAGAAAAAACTTGCGAGTGTATTGGGCAAAAACATCAGAGCCTGGGCAAAGATAATGGGCATCACACCTGCTGTTAATATTCTCAGAGGGATGTGCGTACTCTGTCCTCCATAGACCTTACGGCCAACAACTCTTTTTGCATACTGCACAGGGATTTTTCGGATGCCGGTAGTAATAAAGACTACAAACAAGATTACACCGAACATCAAAACAAGAAGCATAATATTTGTGATGGGGTTCACAATTCCACTCTGCATTTGTTTAATCTGACCAAAAATAACATGCGGTGCTCTCGACAGAATACCAATCATGATGATGAGTGATATCCCGTTTCCAATGCCGTAATCTGAAATCTGCTCACCCAGCCACATCACGAAAATTGTACCCGTAACCAGAGTTACAATCGTAACAAAATAAAAGAGAAAGTTAGGATTAGGCACGATCGGGCCAGCATTTGAAGCAGGGTATGAAGCCAGGAATATTGCCACACCGACAGCCTGTAAAAATGAGATTAAAACAGTACCGTAACGGGTGAGTTGGATAATTTTTTTACGGCCCTCGTCACCCTCTTTTTGCAGCCTCTGAAAATACGGAACAACGGCTCCCAGTAATTGAATGATGATGGAAGCAGAGATGTAAGGCATAATCCCAAGAGCAAAAATAGATGCCTGCCGGAAAAAGCCACCTGCGAACATATCGTATAGTCCCAAAAGCGAGTTATTAAAACTATCCATAACGGCCGCCAAGGCAATTCTATTGATTCCAGGAACAGGAACATGACCACCCAACCGATAGATTAAAATCAGTGCCCCGGCAATACCGAGTCGCTTTCTTAAATCAGGAACTTTGAAAACATTGATAAATTTTTCAATCATGAGAATATAGCCTTACCACCAGCTTTTTCAATTTTATCAATTGCGGATGAACTAAACATATCCGCAGTCACTTCTACTGCAAAATCAATATTGCCATTCCCAAGGATTTTAACAACTTGATCTGCCTTTTTAATGATACCGTTTTCAATTAATGTATTAACATTAACCGATTCCAATTTTAAGTTGGCGATACGTTCAATATTAACAATCTGTACTTCCTTCTTAAATGGATAATTTGAAAAGCCTCTTTTGGGTAGTCTTCTCATTAGCGGAGTCTGTCCACCTTCGTGATGAATTCTGGACTTATATCCAGACCGTGAGTGAGCACCGTTATTCCCCTTACCGGCTGTTCTGCCTTGTCCGGATGCATTTCCACGACCAATCCGTTTTCTTCTTATCTTTGTTCCTTTTGTAGGATTCAGATTACCCAGATCCATTATATCTCCTCGACTTTCAAAAGATGTGATATTGAACGGATCATTCCGAGAATTGCATCTGTTCCGGAATGGACAACGGTCTGGTTCATTTTAGTTATTCCCAGGGCGACCAAAGTTAGCTTTGCTCTTTTCCGGTATCCAATAGCACTCTTGATTTGAGTAATTTTTAGATTTTTAATTTTTTTGTCAGACATAATATCAATCTTTTAAGAGAACAATTCTTTAACTGTAATACCTCGTTGACGAGCAACCGTGAACGGATCACGCATTTCACGCAAAGCTTTTTCAGTAGCTCTTACGACATTTAACGAATTAGTAGAGCCAGTGACCTTAGCCAGGATATCTGTGATACCAACCTGCTCCATGAGAGCTCGGATTGGACCTCCCGCAATGATACCGGTACCTGGTGAGGCCGGTCTCATGACTATCTTTGTGGCCCCTAATTTCATATCAATGCGATGCGGAATTGTACCATTAATAATATTTGATTTAAAAATGTTCTTTTTAGCACTTTCTTTCGCCTTACTGATGGCCGAGGTAACTTCGTTAGCCTTGCCGAATCCGACACCAACGTGACCATGCCCATCTCCAACTGCAACTGTACAATTGAAACGAAATCTTCTGCCTCCCGTAATCACTTTAGAAACTCTCTTGATAGAGATAACAGTTTCTTCTTTTAATTCTAATTCCGACGGATTAATAAAACTCAATCTAAATACTCCATTAAAATTGTAAACCGGCTTTTCTGGCACCTTCGGCCAGAGCTTTTACCCGTCCATGATAGCGGTAACCATTTCTATCAAACACAACCTGCTTAAGACCTTTTGAGAGGGCTGCAACCCCAATGGACTCGCCAACAATTCCACTTTTCTCAATTTTCCCATTCGCTTCACCAATTTTGTCTGAAAGATTTTTATCGATGCTGGATGCAGCTGCTAACGTTGATCCGGCATTATCATCAATGACTTGAGCACTGATGTTCTTATTTGATCTAAAAACAACCAATCTTGGGTACTTACCTATTGTAAGATGGCTTTTCAAGCGTTTCTTTTTGTCTATCCAATTCGTTCTTTTATTTTTATGTGCCATAATCGTTAAGCTCCAATTGTCTTTCCGGCTTTCCTGCGTACCTGCTCATCGGAATATCTTATGCCCTTACCCTTGTATGGTTCAGGTACTCTGAAAGAGCGGATTTTAGCAGCGACGTGGCCAACTAATTGTTTGTCAATTCCCCGTATGATGATAATAGTAGGTTTGGGGGTTTCTAATGTAATTCCATCCGGGATCTGTATATAGATGGGATGCGAATAGCCAACGTTCAAGAGAAGGAATTTACCACTCTTGGCATCAGCAGTGTACCCAACACCTACTAAGTTAAGTTCTTTTGTGTATCCTTCGGACACACCCTTCACAAGATTTGCGATCAGTGCCCTGAAAAGACCATGTAATTCCCGATGTTTTTTTGAATCACTGGCTCGCAGGACAGAAATCTTGCCCTCTTCAATCTGAAGCTTAATGTCAGGATGTATTTCCTGAGTCAGCTCTCCAAGTTTTCCTTTTACAGTGAGGACAGAATCAACCGGTTTGATTTCTACCCCATCAGGTATTTGGATTGGTATTTTTCCGATTCGTGACATTATTCAATTACCAATTTAATTTTTATTACCAGACATGACACAGAACTTCACCGCCAACATTCAGTTTCCGAGCGGTTTTGCTGGAAACTACGCCTTTGGAAGTTGTTAATATCGCAACGCCCATACCATTCAACACTCTGGGGATATGGCTGCCGTCAGCATAAATCCGGCAACCAGGCTTGCTGATTCTTTTGATTCCCTGAATAACAGGGAGACCAGATTTCTGATAATTCAGGAACAATCTTAGAATCCCCTGCTTATTGTCTTTTATAATAATATAATCACGGATGAAATGCTCTTCTTTTAAGACATAAGATATTCTGGTTTTCAGATTTGAACCCGGTATATCTACCCAACTTTTTTTAGCACCTTGTGCATTTCGGATTCTTGTTAAATAATCCGCTACAGGATCGGTCATTGACATATTTTAGTTACCCTTACCAACTTGCTTTGGTTATACCAGGGATTAGACCGTTGAGAGCCATTTCCCTAAAACAGATGCGGCAGAGACCAAATTTTCTATAAACAGCTTTGGGTCTTCCGCAATTATTACACCTGGAATATTTTCTTGTAGAGAACTTAGGTTCTCTTTTTGCTTTTACAACGAGCGCTTTTCTTGCCATTAGGCAGCCTCCTCAGAATCGCTTTTATTTGCTGGTTTGCGCATAGGAAAACCCAATGCAATCAACAACTCATAAGCTTTCTCATCAGTGTCAGCCGTCGTAACAACAGTAATATTCATCCCTCTCACTTTATCAATTCTATCATAATTAATTTCCGGAAAAATAATCTGTTCGGTAACGCCTACATTGTAATTACCGCGACCGTCGAACCCTTTAGCGGATAGACCACGGAAGTCCCTTATTCTGGGAGTTGCCAAACTGATGAACCGATCAAGAAACTCGTACATACGGAATCCGCGAAGCGTTACCCTTAGCCCAACCGGGTCATTGGCCCGTATTTTAAAATTTGAAATAGCTTTTTTTGCTTTAGTAACAACAGGATTTTGACCGGAAATCAGTGCCATCTCTGAAATTGCCGCTTTCAGACTATTAGCATTTTCCCGCGCATCACCAATCCCCATATTTAATACAATCTTTGTGAGCTTGGGGATCATCATGTCATTTTTCAATTTTAACTTTTCTTTGAGGTAAGATCTGGTCTTTTCTTTATAGGCCAGCATCAACCTTGGCTGATAATCTTTGCTATCTTTATTTGACATTTTAGTCTATTATTTCCTGTGTTTTTTTGGCAATTCTAACTTTTTTGCCATTTTCAAGCATCTTATATCCGACTTTAACAGGATTCCCATTAAACATCAGCTTCACATTTGAGATCTGAATTGCGGACTCCTTTTGCTGACGTCCACCCTGTGGGTTTTCATCGGATGGCCTCATATGTTTCGTGATAATTGCGATACCCTCAACCAATATTTTATTGGTTTTAGGATAGACCCTCAAAACTCTTCCGGTCTTACCCTTATCACTGCCTGTGATAATTTTAACGGTTTCACCCTTTTTAACAAACATAATTTATATTACCTCGGGTGCTAATGATACTATTTTCATATACTGTTTTTCTCTTAATTCACGAGCGACGGGTCCAAAAACACGGGTACCCTGAGGCTCACCCTGGGCGTCAAGTAAAACGGCCGCATTTTCATCAAAACGAATATAAGAACCATCTTTCCGACGGACTTCTTTTCTAACCCGCACCACTACAGCTCGTACAACGTCCCCCTTTTTTACAACACCACCTGGTATTGCTTTTTTTACAGTGACAACAATTTTGTCACCGAGGCGCGCGTATCTGCGGCTAGTGCCGCCAAGTACCTTTATACAGAGAACTTCCTTTGCCCCCGTGTTATCGGCCACTTTTAATCTTGTTTCCTGCTGAATCATTTCACATCCTGTTCAGATTTATGCGTCTTTTGACGATTTCTCAATTTCCAACACACGCCATCTTTTCAGTTTACTCAATGGACGTGATTCTATTATTCGGACTGTGTCCCCTGCTGCACATCTATTTTCTTCATCATGCGCATAGTATTTTTTGTTTGTCGTTATATATTTTTTATACACTGGATGGGGGGTTTTGCGAGTAACCTGCACTACCGCCGTTTTATCCATTTTTGAGGGAAGTACAACCCCCTTAACAATTCTCTTCTGTCCCTCGGCCATTTACTCTTCCTCCTTGCGTATGCCTAAATCATACTCTTTGATGGCAGTCTTAATCTGAGCGATTTCTCTGCGTAACAATTTTATCTGCTGCGGATGCTCAAGCTGCTGTAACGCTTTTTGAAAGCGAAGATTGAACAATGCTTCCATGTTATCCGTGAGTTTTATTCCGAGTTCTTCTTTCGAAAGATCATTTAATTCTTGACGTTTCACCCTAAACTCCAAATTCTCTTCTGGGGACAAGCTTTGTTTGAATTGGCAGTTTGTGGCCGCATCTGCGAAATGCCTCCGCCGCATCTTCCTCAGATACCCCATCGATTTCAAATAATATTCTGCCCGGCTTTACAACCGCAACCCAATATTCGGGAGCTCCCTTACCTTTACCCATTCTTGTTTCAGCGGGTTTTTTAGTGATGGCTTTATGCGGAAAGATTCGTATCCACATTTTTCCAACTTTTTTCACCTGTCTTGCAATTGTGATACGTGCGGCTTCAATTTGTCTACTCGTAATCCAGCCACATTCCATAGCTTTCAAACCGTAGGTACCGAAGGCAACGTAGTCACCCGTATTGGACATCCCGCGCATTCTGCCCTTTTGGGGCTTTCTGTATTTAATTTTTTTTGGTGCAAGCATTATTAATAAATCCTGTTTTTCTTGTTACGCACCTCGCCATGGTATATCCAGACTTTGACGCCTATGATACCATAAGTGGTATTGGATTCAACCAACGCATAATCAATATCTGCCCTTAAAGTATGCAAGGGCACTCTACCTTCACGGAAAGTCTCTCTCCTGGCAATTTCAGCTCCACTTAAGCGCCCGGCAACCTGAACCCTTACACCGAGAGCCCCCATGGTCATTGTAGATTGAATTGCTTTTTTGACTGCCCGGCGATAAGAAACTTTTTTCTCAAGCTGCTGAGCAATATTCTGCCCAACCAAATTTGCGTTCAACCCAGGCCGTTTGATTTCTGATATATTTACCTGAACACTATAGCCTATGATTTTTTTCAATTCTTTCTTTAGGGCTTCAACCTCCGACCCACTGCGACCAATCACAATACCCGGACGAGCTGTCATAATCGTAACAATAACCTTTTTAGGAGTTCTGCTGATTTGCACACTGCCTACGGCAGCCTGCCGGAAACGATTAAGGATAAAGTTACGTAAAATGATATCCTCATGTAGTTTTTCCGCAAAATCTTTTTCGTCAAACCAGATGGAACTCCATGTTTTATTGACGCCTAATCTATATCCAATTGGATTTGTTTTCTGTCCCAAATTGACCTCTACTTACCGTTATCAGAAATTACAATTGTGAGGTGGCTGGTTCTTTTCCTAATTGGAACACCACGCCCCATAGCTGCCGCGCGCCATCTTTTCATAGGTGGACCCTCGTTCACAAAAGCCTCTTTAATAATCAACTTTTGGTCATCCACGGCGTCGTTACGATCCTGCATATTTGCAACGGCAGATTTTAATGTTTTATGTATAAAAAATGCTGCCTTTTTATTCATGAAATTTAAGCTCGTTAAAGCATCATTCACTTTTTTACCACGAACCGTATCAAGGACCTGGCGCATTTTACGGGGAGCCTGTCTTAAATGTTTTGATGTCGCCCTTACGTCCATTTCTACCTCTTCTTCTTATCGCCCGCATGACCACGGAATAATCTTGTAGGAGAAAACTCACCAAGTTTGTGCCCTACCATACTTTCAGCAACATAGACGGGAATGAACTTGTGGCCATTATGAACAGCAAAAGTATGACCCACAAAAAGTGGTGGTATTGTTGACCTTCTGGCCCAGGTTTTGACAACCTGTTTTTTCTTTGTTTCATTGAGAGCCTGAATCTTTTTCACTAATTTCGGATCAAGATAGGGCCCTTTTTTCAAGGATCGAGCCATTAATTATTTTCTCCGTTTCACAATATAACGATTCGTTTTATTTTTCTTTTTCCTGGTCTTGAATCCTTTAGCAGGAGTACCCCAGGGAGATACAGGATGTCTGCCACCGGAAGTCTTACCTTCACCTCCACCATGCGGATGATCAACTGGATTCATAGCAACACCACGAACTTTAGGTCTTTTGCCTAGCCAGCGATTTCGACCAGCTTTCCCAATGTCAATATTTTCGTGTGATTTATTACCAACGATACCAATAGTGGCCTGACATAACTCCGGGATCATCCTCATTTCACCAGAAGGCAGCTTTAAGGTAACCATGCCTCCCTCTTTAGCCATGATCCTAGCATAGGCACCTGCACTTCTCGCCATTTGTCCGCCTTTACCAGGTTTCATTTCAATATTATGCACCAACATGCCATCGGGGATATTAACCATTGGCGTGGAATTCCCGGGTTTGATGGGTGTACGATCCTGCGAAGATAATATTGGAGTGCCAACTGTCACACCATCCGGGGCAAGGATATATCTTTTTTCACTGTCTTCATATTCAATAAGTGCAATACGAGATGATCGATTGGGGTCATATTCAATTGCGATTACTGATCCAGCGATATCAAATTTGTTTCTTTTAAAATCAATAATACGGTAACGTCGCCTGTGACCACCGCCGCGGCGCCTGCTGGTGATTCGACCATTATTATTTCTTCCACCCGTTTTTCTTAGTGCCTCAGTGAGCTTACGTTCGGGATGATCTTTTGTGATCTCCTCGAATGTCGAAATCGTTTTATAGCGCTGACTGGGCGTGATAGGTCTTAAATTTCTTACAGGCATGGACTTAAACCTCTCCACCGACGATATCGATTGTATAACCCGTCTCTAAAGTGACGATGGCTTTTTTCCAGCTGGCACGCAGGCCATTCGTCCTCAAAACACGGTCATTGCTTCTGATCGTGACGGATTTCCTTTTACCCCTGACATTCATTGTTGCGACCTTTTTAACTCGAACATTAAAACGCTTTTCTACCGCTTTTCTAATCTCAAGTTTATTGGCATTTTTCTCAACCTGAAATACGTGCTTATTTAAATCTGAACTCAATCCTGTGCTTTTCTCACTAAGGATTGGCTGTATTATTATTGTACTTTTAATGGACATAATTAATTAGATAGTTGTTTATTAAGTGCTTCAACACCTGCTTTGTCGATGAGTAGTGTTTTACAATCAAGAAGGTCATATGTTGATGCAGATTGAGCAGGCAGAACAGCAATATTTCTTACATTGCGTGAACTTAACCACAATTTTTCAGACATCTCTGCCGTGAGAATAGTAAGTTTTTTATCCCTAAGTTTCAAATTATCCAGAATGGATATGAATTCTTTCGTTTTACCATTTTCAAGGTTAAAGCTATCAATGACCATAAAATTTCCGGCTGTAACTTTTTGTGAGAGAACACTTTTCCGAGCCAAGCGACGGACCTTTTTATTGACCTTAATTTGATAGGTTCTTGGTTTTGGACCAAAAGCAGATCCACCATGTACCCGTGAGGGATTTCTCAACGAACCACTTCTTGAACGACCGGTTCCTTTTTGACGAAAAGGTTTTTTACCCGTGCCACTTACCTCACCTCTTGTCTTCGATGATGAGGTTCCCTGGCGCAGTGCAAGCATTTCTGATTTTACAGCGAAATAAACACTATCTTCGTGGGGGGTGATTCCAAATACAGAATCCTCCAAAGTCACTTTTTCTGTTAATTTTTCGCCGGTCTGATTGTATATTTCGAATTTCATGATTTTGCTTATTTAGAAAGCGCGACTAATCCGTTTTTTGAACCGGGTACTGCGCCTTTTACGAAAATTTGATTGTTTTCAATATCTATTCTAATGACCCGGAGATTTTTAACGGTAACCGTATCATTCCCCATATTTCCAGCCATACGCGTTCCAGGCCAGACTCTTGCAGGGTCAGCACTTGAACCCACCGAACCTGCTTTTCTCATAACACTGTTTTTACCATGAGATTTGCGCCCGCCTGAAAATCCATGCCTTTTCATATGACCAGCAAATCCTTTACCCTTACTGTTCCCGGATACTTTGATCTTGTCGCCCTCTTTGAATATATCAACTTTAAGTTCAGCACCGAGGGTTAAATCTGAATTCGCACCAATTCGATATTCCTTCAAATAGCGCTTTGGAGTTGTACCAGCAGCGGCAAAATGCCCCGTCAATGCTTTTGAAGTATGAGATTCTTTCTTTTCTTCAAAAGCTAACTGAATATTTACGAACTCAGCGCATGAACTTTTTTTCACTTGTGTCACAACACAAGGACCGGCCTCGATGATCGTTACCGGGATATTTATCCCGGTATTATCAAATACTCGAGACATTCCAATTTTTTTACCTAATAGCATATGGGTCAACATGTCTTATGTCCTGATTTCTATATCTACACCAGCAGGCATATCTAGTTTCATGAGAGCATCAACAGTTTTTGCAGTTGAGTTCATTAAATCAATGATACGCTTATGGACTTTCATCTGAAATTGCTCACGTGATTTTTTATCGACGTGAGGAGATCTATTTACCGTATAAATACTTCTTTTTGTTGGCAGTGGGATTGGTCCAAGGACTAATGCACCAGTGGATTTTGCGGTTTTTACTATTTTTTCTGTCGATTTATCCAGAAGTACATGATCGTATGCTTGTAAGCGAATCCTGATTTTATTTAGTACTACCATCAAATTTCCTATTCGATAATTTCTGTAACAACACCAGCACCAACAGTACGTCCACCTTCACGTATGGCAAAACGCAGCTCTTTGTCCATCGCAATCGGGTTGATCAGTGTGATCTCAAGAGATACATTATCTCCCGGCATCACCATTTCAGTACCCTCAGATAAATGGGCAGAACCCGTTACATCTGTCGTACGAAAATAGAACTGAGGACGATAGCCTTCGAAAAACGGAGTGTGGCGACCACCCTCCTCTTTCTTGAGGACATAGACCTTGGCATTGAATTTTGTATGTGGCGTTATGGCACCCGGTTTCGATACAACCATCCCTCTGGCTACCTGTTTCTTCTCTACACCACGAACCAGCAAACCTGCATTATCTCCTGCCTGGCCCTGATCCAGAAGCTTGCGGAACATCTCAACTCCCGTACACACTGTCTTGATATCTTTACCGAGACCAATTAATTCTACATTGTCTCCAACCTTGACGATACCACTCTCAATTCTGCCCGTCACAACTGTACCACGTCCGGTGATCGAGAATACATCTTCTATCGGCATCAAAAAGGGCTTATCTACATCACGCTTGGGTTCAGGGATAAAACTGTCAACAGCATCCATCAATGCAAAAATGCTCTTGTTGTCCTCATTCTCTTCACTGCCATCGGTACCAAGAGATTTTAGGGCTGACCCCATGATGATGGGTGTATCATCTCCTGGAAATCCATAAGAATCCAGTAATTCACGCATCTCCATCTCTACAAGTTCAAGCAGTTCCGGATCGTCAACCTGATCAATTTTGTTCATATAAACTACAATAGCGGGAACATTAACCTGACGGGCAAGCAGTAAATGCTCACGCGTCTGCTGCATGGGTCCGTCTGTGGCTGCTACAACCAAGATAGCTCCATCCATCTGAGCTGCACCCGTAATCATGTTTTTAATGTAATCAGCATGCCCTGGACAATCTACATGAGCATAATGACGCTTTTCAGTCTCATATTCAACATGAGCTGTGTTGATCGTAATACCACGCTCTTTTTCCTCCGGAGCATTGTCGATCTGATCAAAATCTGTGATCTCTGCAAATCCCTTAGTCGATAAGCATTTGGTGATTGCTGCCGTTAATGTTGTTTTTCCATGATCAACATGACCAATTGTGCCAATGTTTACATGGGGTTTCGTTCTTTCGTATTTCTGTTTTGCCATTTTTATTTTCTCCTCAGGCCTAAATCAATTAAGATGCTTTCCCATGAAATTTTTCAAGAATTCGCTCCTGAATAGAAGCTGAAGTTTTTGAGTAATGCGAAAATTGTAGCGTGAATACGGCTCTTCCCTGGGTCATTGACCGCAATTCGGTAGCATAACCAAACATTTCAGATAGAGGAACAGTAGCTTCAATCACATGAGCATCACGGCGCTGACTCATCCCTTTAATATTTCCTCTGCGGCTGGTAATATCACCCATAACTGAACCCAAATAATCTTCCGGTACCACTACTTCAAGAGACATGACGGGTTCCAATAAAGCAGGTCCCGCCTTTTTAGCAGCATCCTGAAATGCCATTGAACCAGCGATTTTAAAAGCCATTTCGCTTGAGTCAACCTCATGAAACGATCCAAATTTTAATGTGACTTTAAAATCTTCCATGGGGTATCCCGCCAATACACCATTTTTCGAAGCATCGGCTATTCCCTTTTGTATCGCCGGGATATACTCTTTAGGGATAACCCCGCCTACAATTTTATTAATAAATTCAAATCCTTTACCGGGTTCGCCAGGT
>CAZIYQ010000003.1:0-35414 GCA_964543505.1 uncultured bacterium
ATCGCCCCGCTGCTGCCGCGCCGTCGCGGTCGGCGCCCGGGCGCGCTGGGCCGTAAAACTTTGTGGTGCAGTCCCAGTCCCCGTTCTGCCAGAAGATGGCAGTTTTTATCCGCGTCTGCAGGACATCGCACAGAATGTCACCTCCTACACAAAGGCGGTAATCATCAATAGTCCAAACAATCCCACGGGTGCGATGTATTCTGAAAAATTCATTACTGAAATTGTCGAGTTCTGTGAGAAGAAAGGCCTCTACCTGATCATGGATGATATCTATCACCGGCTCATTTTTGATGGTCGAAAAGTGATCAATCCCTGGCAGTTTGTGAAAGACAAATCCGAAAACTCCAAGATGATCATCGTCAATGGCGTTTCAAAACAATATGCCATGACGGGCTTTCGTATTGGCTGGGCTGTGGCCAACAAAAAGTTGATCCGCGTGATGACCAACATTCAGGGTCATCAGACTTCAGGAGCTTCAGCTGTCATGCAGCATGCCGCGGTTGGAGCTTTAAATGGAGTTCAGTCCAGCGTGGAAAGCCTCAGGCTAACATTGGAAAATAACCGCAATGTCATGATGGAGCAGCTGAATGCCTTTAACGGTGTACGAGCCACGTCGCCCGATGGTACATTTTATACTTTTGCGGATTTCAGTGTCTATGAAAAAGACTCCACAAAGCTGGCGAATTTTCTTCTTGAAAAAGTGCGGGTTGTCACTGTTCCCGGAATTGAATTCGGACTTGATGGGCATCTGCGGCTATCTACCTGCGGATCTGTAAAAGATATATTGGTTGGGATTGAAAGGATTAAATGGGCGTTGGATCCCGATTCCCCCAATGAGTTATTTATTGGCGACAGAAAATTAGTGAGAGATTGGCTATGACAAAATATTTAAAATTTGACACACCCGCCGTGAGTCACGCCAAAGACCTGGCCAGTGATTTCAAGATAAGCAATCACGGCCTGGTTCATCTGGATCAGGTTTTCTGGAATCTCCCTGAAGCCGCACTTTATGAAGAAGCCGTTTTTCGCGGTGAGGGGAATATCGTTAAAGGCGGTCCTTTCATCGTAAACACCGGCAAGTGGAGTGCACGGGCTGCTAATGACAAATATGTCGTCAAAGAACATTCCACCGAAGATAAGATCTGGTGGGGTGAATACAACAGACCCATGAGTCCGGAGAAATTCAGCGGCGTTCTCATGCGTCTGCAAGCCTATCTTCAGGGAGAAGAACTCTTCGTACAAGACCTTTACTCCGGAAGTGACCCGGACTACCGCATGCCCATCCGGATTATCACAGATACGGCCTGGCAAAGTCTCTTTGCCAGAAACATGTTTGTGCGGATCAAAAACCAGGACGAATTAAAACGGCACGTACCGGAATTCACTCTTATTGCAGCGCCCTCTTTTAAGCTGGATCCCAGAATTGACGGCACCCGCAGTGAGACCGGCATCATCATTGATTTTTCAAGCCGTCTGGCAATAGTGGCCGGGACATATTATGGTGGCGAAATAAAAAAATCTATTTTCACCGTAATGAATTTCTTAAAACCACTGGATAATGTCATGGCTATGCATTGTTCTGCAAATGTGGGTAAGACAGGCGATGCAGCCCTGTTTTTTGGTTTGAGCGGTACAGGGAAAACGACATTGTCTGCAGATCCTAACCGTAGCCTCATCGGCGATGATGAACACGGCTGGAGCGACGAGGGTGTGTTCAATTTTGAGGGAGGCTGCTATGCCAAAGTCATACGGCTTTCGAGTGAGCATGAGCCTGAAATTCATCAATGTACGCATCAATTCGGGACTATTCTTGAGAATGTTGTATTTGACAAAACCTCCCGAAACATCGATCTGGATGATGATCTCTTCACTGAAAATACCCGCGCATCCTACCCGCTGGATTTTATCCCCAATGCCGTTCCGGAGGGAATGGTGAAATCTCATCCGAAAAACGTGATTTTTTTAACTGCTGATGCATCAGGTGTCCTGCCACCCATTGCCCAGCTGGATCTGGATCAGGCTATGTATCATTTCATCAGCGGCTATACCTCAAAAATCGCCGGAACCGAAATGGGTCTGGGTATCGAACCTGAAATCACTTTCAGTGCCTGCTTTGGAGCTCCTTTCATGGTGCACCACCCCTTTTATTATGCGAATCTTCTGAAAAGCAAAATCGCTAAGGTGGGTGCAAAAGTCTGGCTGGTCAATACCGGCTGGGTCGGTGGTAAATTCGGTGTGGGCAAGCGCATCAGCATCCGTCACACGCGGAATATGCTGAACGCTGCCTTAGAAGGGAAACTGGATAAGGTAAAGTATCGTACGGACAAACTCTTTGGCTTCAAGGTTCCGACAACATGCCCCGATGTTCCGGATGATGTCTTCGAACCCTCGAGTGCCTGGGGTGATAAGGATGAGTACTGGAAAAAATATGATGCACTGGCCGCACGTTACATCGAGAATTTTAAGACCTTTAAAACAGGTGTTACAGAAGAAGTCATTAAAGCAGGTCCCAAGAGACTTGCAAAATAGGTAGCTAATTATTGCTGTTAGAGAGGACCGGGAGACTCCTTTACTCTTCACACGTTGATTGGCATTCTTCCAATGTCTCAAAGGGCACGGTTCCTTGGCAGCAGCCCCAGTAAAACATCTCGCACTGTCCAGTTACGCTATTGAAAAAATAGCGGGGACAGCTGCCGTCACAAGGGCCAATACCCGGGGGAGTGATACAATAGATTTCTGATCTAAAGGGCATTGAAAGATCCTGCAACTCATTTCTCAGGGGGACCAGGTTCACCAGCTCGTCATATATGCTGATATCAAATTCATACCACACCGTTTTGGTAGTATCTTCGAATTCCACGGCAATCCATTCGAACGGCGCATCACCTCCGGGAGTACCATAAGTCTCGCTCAATGATAGAAAATAATCACGATTGATATTAGACTGCAAAGCTTGCCATGAAGCAATCGGGATAAATCCAGAAAGAGCTACATCAGGGTCACCACAATGGCTAATGTTGGTTAGTGTAATAGAAGTAACAGCAACCGAAAATCCAGTATCGCAGTAACACCAGGCTTCATCTTGATACATACAGCCAGGCTCTCCCGTACCGAAATATAGCGACACGATGTCCGAAGGTGGTTCACCATAAAGGATAATTTCTATCAACTGCAGGATATCTGAAATATCCACATCCCCATCTCCGTTGAGATTTCCACGACACAACTCCAGTTCGGTAGGAGGGGTTGCGGAGAGAATAAACCACACCAGTTGAACCAGGTCCAGAATGTCGAAAGTTTCATCGTCATTAAAGTCCCCCGGTGTACAATATTCACAGTCGGAATTATCCCAATCAGCATCCGGGTCATAGTTGAAAGCGGTTGAGTCAGTGCAGCCGCAATTATAAAAACAATAGTTCCCGATGGTGATGCATCCCCCCGGATAATAATTGCAGCCAAATGGGTCGCCGCAGCAAGAGTCTTCAACCACGATATTGAAAATAAAAACCTGCGTCAACTCCTGTTCATCATTAGCAAAGTTCCATTCGAACCAATAAACGATTATCTCATTGATTCCGAGATCTGTTCCACCGGGGGTTCCACTGATCAGAACCGTATAAGTCATAGAATCCTGCATCTCAAGATTGACGGTTGTCCAATCCGGGTGGGAAATGATCTCCAGCGTGGACTCCTCTCCCGTATAAAAAGTGTAGTCAGAATAACTGTATTCGAGGTTAATTCCTGCGGGGGGACAGGTGACGTAAGTGGTGTCGATTTGACCGAATAACATGGTAAACGAAAATATCAATGGTAACGTTTTCATAGGATGACCTTCACATATTTTATTAATTTTACGATAAATTGAGGACAAAAATTACAACATATTGTTGAATAAACAAGTTTGACGACTCAGTTATTCGTGCGCCTGACAAAGGGTATGCAGCTTAAATTTGTAGCGGTTCAGCGTTCGGATTGGCATAATTTAATTTTCAACAAACCAAATTTAAGGGTAAGTAAGATACGGGAGAAAAATGTTAGAAGCATTGGTTGCAGTTGCAGGATTGATCATTGGTCTTGTTTTGGGATGGGTCATGCGTTCACGGTCATTCGTTGATAATTCCACTGAGTTGATAGAACTACGGGAGAAGCTGGCCGATTCCCAGTCTAAGACAGCAGCGCTCAGCGCCAGGAATGAAGAGATCCAACAGCGAATTGTAGATGAGAAAGAGCGGTTGAAAGAAGTCCGGGGCGAGATGGAAAATACATTCAAGGCATTTGCCGGTGAAGCCCTGAAAAACAGCTCTGATCAATTTTTAAAAATGGCAGGGGAAAAATTCAAATCCCTCACCGAAAAAGCTGACCAGCACTTGACTGAAAAGAAAAAGCTCATCGATCAGAACCTATCTGAAATGGACAAAAAACTTAAGGGAATTGCAGAGCAGTCCATCGAACTGAAGGGCAATCTACAAGAAAATCGTCTGGAGACCGAAAAGCTGAGAAAGACCGCCGCCAGTTTACACGAGGTTCTGTCATCTTCTCAGAAACGAGGACAATGGGGGGAGCGCATGGTGGAAGATATCCTGCAATTCATTGGATTGGTGGAGAATATAAATTATCAGAAACAGAGTCAGGTCGAATCGGGAGAGCGTCCGGATTATACCTTCAGATTGCCCAAAGAAAAAGTATTGAACATGGATGTAAAATTTCCACTGGCCCATTACGAAAATTTCATTGCTGCAGAAGATGACTTCCACCGGAATGAAGAAAAGAAAAGCTTTTTGCAGGATGTTAAAAAACATATCAAAGCGGTAGTAGGGCGAGCCTATATAAATCCTGCTGAAGGGACGCTAGACTATGTGATGCTTTTCATCCCCAACGAATCAATATACGGTTTCATCAATAAGGAAGACCCCGGGTTGGTTGACTTTGCCCTGAAAAACAAAGTATTGTTATGCTCTCCCCTGACCTTGTTTGCAATTCTGTCATTGATCCATCAGGCCACGAGTAATTTTGCCATGGAAGAACGCGCCGCTGAAGTTATGAATCAGGTAGATGCTTTCCGCAAGCAGTGGGAGATGTATGTCACAGCAATGGATAAACTTGGTAACAGCATTGAGTCCACCCGCAAGAACTACGAAACCCTGATGAACACCCGCAAAAGACAATTGGAGAAACCCCTGAATAAAATTCATGAATTATCCCAGGGGCAACAGACCGATCTGCTGGAATAAAATTCAAAATGCAGAATTACTAAAACTGCTTAAAGGAGAGAAATGGATGACACTTATTTATATCATTACAATGCCAAGGTGATATCAGTCTATGACGGGGACACCTGCACCGTCGATATCGATTTGGGGCTGGAATTTGGGCACGTAATGAGGAAATTCGTTTCTACCGGATCAATGCTCCCGGAGTTCGCGGACCTTCGAAAGTGGAAGGGAAAAAATCGAGAGATTATCTGCGCGGATTGATCGATAAAAAGTCTGTCATTCTGAAAACAGTGAAAGATAAAAAAGGTAAATACGGCCGTTATCTTGCAGATGTCTGGGCAATGGGTGATCAGGGCAGTCTTTATTGTGTAAATGACCAGCTGGTATCAGAGGGATTTGCCGAATACAAAGACTATTGATCGGTATTCATTAGGGCAAAAAAAAGGCGGTTTTAAAACCGCCTTTTTTCAATAAATAGTTGTTATTTTGGCCAGAGTTCCGAGCGTACCTTTAACTGCATCCCGGAATACAATTCTCCGTTATTATTATTTATCTCTGATTCATTGTCCCAGAAAAGCACCACCCAGGCATAGGGGTCGCCGTATTCTTTAGCTGCTATTGACCAGAGAGTCTCACCGCTTGTGACCGAGTGCATATAATGCTCATAGGTAAATTGTCTCGCTTCGCCCTTTGGTTTTTTCAGATCGAGTTCATGGAAAGGATAAATGAGATTTGGATTATCCCCGATTTTTTCTCGGTTCCAGGAGTAGATCCGGCGCCATTCATTGGCATTACCGTATTCGTTATAGGCGATTTGCGAGAGATTATCCCCATGCTTAATCATATAATCGACCCAGACACTATCTGTGAGTACATAGTCATAGTCGGTTTGCGGATTGATGGCGGTTTGTGAGATCGTATTGGAATCGTCAACTTCTGTGGCGATTTCTGCAACTGCGTCTTTGGCTAAAGCATCGGTGACTTCCTGAACTGCTTCAGTATCAGTGGAGACAGCTTCCATGGCGGATGTATCCTCTACGATAACATCTACCGGAACGGGTTCGGGTTCAGGTGCGGCACCACAGCCCTTTTTGGCGCAACAGCCGGTTACTAAATAAAGTGCAATTGTTATAACTAATATTTTCTTCATGTTTACCTCCGTAGAAAATTACTAAAATATTTGACGTTGAAACTACAAGTTTACTTGCGAAGTTTCTAACTTTATGGGGAATTAATGACTGCTGACTTTGAGACGATTCATTGCTCTCTGCAAGGAGGTCTTTGCCCTGGCATGATCCTTCGTATCATCTTCCAGATATTTCCGTGCTCTCTCTGAAGCTGCTTCGGCACGTTTTCTGTCAACCTTTTCGGCAAGTTCAACCGTTTCCAAAAGTAATTGAGTCTGATCGGGGTTGATCTCGGCAAATCCGCCGCTGGTTGCCCAATAAGTGGTTTTTCCTTCTGTCACCACCTTCAGTTCACCTGTCCCAATGGAGATCAAGGCGTGGGCATGGCCGCCTTCTACACCGAAGAGGCCATCGACTCCGGGAGCACGCAGATATTCAATCGCTCCCAGATCATGGAGAGCTGTCGGTGTCACAATTTCCAGATGAAAACTACGGCTCATTTAAGATTCTTTCTTGGCTTTTTCGAAGGCTTCATCAATGGATCCAACGTAGGTAAAAGCGTTTTCCGGCAATTCGTCAGCATCCCCATTCAGGATGGCTTCAAATCCCGAGATGGAATCCTCCATTGAAACATAGCGGCCCTCGGCACCGGTGAATTGTTCAGCAACAAAGAAGGGTTGCGATAGGAATTTCTGGATCCGGCGAGCCCTGTGAACGGTCTGTTTATCCGAGTCCGAAAGTTCGTCCATTCCGAGAATAGCGATAATGTCCTGCAGATCTTTGTATTTCTGAAGTACCTGCTGTACATTTCTGGCAACCTGGTAATGACGGTCACCCAGAATTCTGGGATCAAGAATACGTGAAGATGAAGAAAGCGGGTCAACCGCAGGATAAATTCCTAATTCGGCGATTTTCCGTTCAAGAACCGTGGTAGCATCAAGGTGTGCAAAAGCAGTTGCCGGTGCAGGGTCAGTGAGGTCATCTGCAGGTACGTAGATTGCCTGAACGGAGGTGACAGAACCTTTTTTGGTCGAGGTAATCCTCTCCTGTAATTCACCCATCTCTGTTCCAAGTGTCGGCTGATAACCAACGGCGGAAGGCATTCGCCCCAACAGGGCGGATACTTCTGATCCGGATTGAGTAAAACGGAAAATATTATCAACGAAAAGCAAAACGTCTTTTCCTTCTTCATCACGGAAATATTCAGCCATGGTTAATCCTGACAGACCAACCCGAAGACGTGCTCCCGGTGGTTCATTCATCTGACCGAAAACCATGACGGTTTTTTTAATCACACCAGACTCATTCATTTCGAGATACAGATCATTACCCTCTCTTGTGCGCTCACCAACACCTGCAAAAACGGAATAACCGCCATGTTCAGTTGCAATATTGCGGATGAGTTCTTGGATCAGCACGGTTTTACCTACACCAGCACCCCCAAATAAACCCGTCTTACCTCCCTTGGTATAGGGTTCCATGAGATCAACGACTTTGATTCCGGTAACAAGGATGTCCTGGGAAGTCGTCAATTCATCGTGACGTGGTGCGGGTCTGTGAATGGGAAGTTTTTTGTCTGTTTTAACGGGACCCTTACCGTCAATCGTATTGCCGAGCACGTCAAAGAGACGTCCCAGAGTTTCGACACCCACGGGAACTAAAATTGGTGCGCCGGTATCCAGAACTTTCTTTCCTCGTACGAGCCCATCCGTAATATCCATGGCAATTGTACGTGCCACAGATTCTCCCAAATGTTGGGCAACTTCCAAAACAAGTTTTGAACCGTCATCTCTGGTAATTTCGAGAGCGTTCATGATTTGCGGCATCTTTCCGTCTTCGAAAACTACATCCACAACGGCACCCATAACCTGTGAGACTTTACCTTGAATTGTCATTTATTCTGTTTCCTTCAAATTATCCTGTAGTAGCTTAATTTTATGGTTTACTCCGTCAGGGCTTCAGCACCGCTCACGATTTCAAGCATTTCAGTTGTTATTGCAGACTGTCGGGCTTTATTGAATTCCAATGTCAGATCCGTTATCATTTCACCTGCATTTTCAGTAGCATTTTCCATTGCAACCATGCGCGCTGCCTGCTCACTGGCATAAGATTCCAAAAGATACTTCCAAATTTGAACATTCAAATGCCTGGGCACTAACGACTTGACGATCTCTTCTTTAGAAGGCTCGTAAATTCGGTTTCGGACAGTTTGTGTTCCCTCTTCAAATGCCAATGGAAGGAGTGTCTCATCCCGCAAAATCTGTACGGCGACATTTTTAAATTCGTTGTACACAACCTGTACCGTATCGACTTTTCCACTGAGAAAATGACTGATGATGCCATTGCCGAATTTCATGGCATGTTCAAAATTGAGGTCGTCCCAAAAATCGGTATGTTCCTCAATAAGCGAATAGCCCCGATGTTTAAAATAATCGCGTGATTTCTTCCCGATGCAGAACAAATCTACCTTTTCTCTACCGATCCGATCGATGTCTGCCTGTGCTTTTTTGATGGCATTAGTATTGAATGAGCCGGCGAGTCCCCGGTCAGATGAAACGACAACTAATGCTGTCCTTTTTACTTCCCTGATTTCCAAAAGTGGCAGAGTAGAGCGTTCAACGTCCGGCAGAAGACCCACGATCACCTGTTTTAGATGTTGTGCGTAGGGACGAGCCTGTTCCATGCGTTCCTGGGATTTACGCAATTTTGCGGCAGCCACCATTTTCATAGCATTGGTCACTTGCTGAATTGAAATGACCGATTTAATCCGGTTCCGTATATCCTTTAAATTAGCCATTGATCAGACCACAAAGCCCTTTTTGAATTCAGCAATTGCCTTATTCAGTTCATTGTTGAGTTCATCCGAGATGACGCCCTTGCTTTTGATGGTCTCTAAGGCGGAGACGTAATTATTTTTAAGATATTCCAGTAGGCCGGCTTCAAAATCTCTTACGCGGGAGATGTCAAGGTCGTCAAGATATCCGGCATTTGCAGCGAAGATTATCGCCACCTGATCCTCGATGGACATGGGTACATACTGGTTCTGTTTAAGAATCTCAACCATGCGTTCACCACGCGTCAACTGCTGTTGAGTTGATTTATCAAGATCTGAACCGAATTTGGCGAAGGCTTCCAATTCGCGGAATTGTGCAAGGTCCAGCCGAAGCATACCCGCGATTTTTTTCATGGCTTTGATCTGGGCATTTCCGCCCACACGAGAAACTGAAATACCAACATCAACGGCAGGACGAACCCCTGAATTGAACAGATTGGATTCGAGATAGATTTGACCGTCGGTGATGGAGATGACGTTTGTGGGAATGTAGGCAGAGACATCACCTTCCTGAGTTTCAATGATTGGCAGCGCTGTGAGCGAACCGCCCCCAAGTTCAGGGCTCAGTTTACTGGCTCTTTCCAGCAGCCGGCTATGAATGTAAAACACATCCCCGGGATAGGCCTCACGCCCTGGGGGACGACGCAGCAACAGGGACATCTGACGATATGCGGTAGCCTGCTTGGAAAGATCATCATAAATGATCAGGGCATGTTTACCATTGTCACGATAAAATTCACCCATGGAAGCACCGGCATAGGGTGCGATGTACTGAAGCGGAGCGGGTTCGGAAGCACTTGCAGAAACAACGATGGTATATTTCATGGCATCTGCATTTTCAAGTTCTTTCACGACTCTGGCAACTGTTGAAGCTTTCTGACCTATTGCGACGTAAATACAGTAAACCGGAGAGTCGGTTTCATGGGTAGATTTTTGGTTGATGATCGTATCGATTGCGATAGCCGTTTTACCGGTCTGTCGATCACCAATGATGAGTTCCCGCTGACCTCTGCCAATAGGGATCATACTGTCAATAGATTTTAATCCGGTTTGCAGGGGTTCGGTGACAGGCTGCCGGGCCATGACCCCAAGAGCTTTTCTCTCGATAGGAAGCGTCTTGTCCGTTTTGATGTCACCCTTGCCATCGATAGGCTGACCGAGTGGATTAACCACTCTGCCAAGCATTGCCTCGCCTACGGGGACTTCCACGATTCGTCCGGTTCTCCGTACGAGGTCGCCTTCTTTTACAAGGCTGCTTTCACCAAAGAGCACAACACCTACGCTGTCTTCCTCAAGATTCAGCGCCATTCCATAAACACCATTCGGCAGCTCAATCAATTCGGACGACATTACATTTTCGAGTCCGCTTACTCTCGCAACCCCATCACCAATCATGATGACTTCACCAACCTCAGCTACATCGAAATCAATTTTAAATGCTTCGAGCTGCTGGGATAACAGTGAAGTTAATTCATCGGTATTAATTGCCATTCATTCTCCAAAAAATTCTAATGTGTTCAACATCCGGTTTAAAAAATTGTTTTAAGTTTCTATTACTATCAGGCCTTAATAAGACGCTCACGAAGTTTTTCCAGACGGCGTTCAATGGAGCCATCCACTATCGTATTACCAATGCGGAATTTTGCACCGCCAATGAGTTTTTTGTCTTCGACCGTTTTCGTGTAAACCTGTTTGTTTAAAAGCTTCTCCAAACGATGCGTTATTTCAGCCAGGCTGGTGGCATCCGGTTTTTGTGGCACAAAAATAGTGACATTCACCATTGATGGGTCAGCCTCTGCCAGCCGATTATATCCATGGATAATATCCACCAGTTTATCAAGCAGACCATCTTTTATCAGCAGGCTGATAAGTTCAGTTTCCAAAGCAGTGATGTGACCGGCAAGCACCGTATTGAGAATTTTTAACTTATTTTCGGGCTGCACGCGTCTCGTGATCAGCAGCTGTTTGAAAGCGGGAATAGTTTTATATATCTCAAGAATTGCATTGAGACGCATTTCCGTTTCATGAACTTGTTGCAGTTTTGCAGCCGCTGAATATAAGGACTGAACATACTGACGAAGAGCTCTCTGAACGTTCATCAGGCTTTGCCAATTTCCATAAGGGTTTTTTCTATAAGTCTGCGATTGTCATCTGTATCCAGGTTTTTTTCAATTACCTTTGTAGCTGCTTTTACGGACAAATCAACAACTACTGATTGGATTTCCCGGATGGCTTTTTCTCTTTCGGCTTCGATCTGATCTTTGGCACTTTCAAGCATTTCAACAGCTTTGGTATGGGCATTATCTTCGATGGATGCCCTGACTTTCTCTCCGGTCGCCTTGCCCTCAGACACTATCTGTTGTACTTCTGCCCGAGCTTTTTTGATCATTTCATCGTAGTCCTGCGAGACTTTATCTGCTTCGGCACGCGCTTTATCTGCTGCGCTTAGCGCCTCACGGATATCTTTCTCACGGTTCTCCAAGGCTTCTAGAATTGGTTTCCACGCAATTTTGCGTAGAAGCACCAAAAGCAATAAGAAAGTGATGACAGTCCAGGCTAATAATCCGCCGTGAACTTCTAACATTTTATATTCCTCTTAAGGTTATTTGCCCTGTAATAAGAAGCAGGTAACTAATGCGAATAAAGCCACACCTTCGATGAGGGCGGACATGATCAACGCTGTTGTTCTGATTTCGCCTGTTGCTTCCGGCTGACGCCCTGTTGCTTCTGCTGCGGATGCCGCAATATTACCGATTCCGATTCCTGCACCTATTGTCGCAAGTCCTGCGCCCAGTCCTGCGCCCAGGTATGCTGCCCATACTGCTACTTCCATATTATCATTTCTCCTTTATTGAGTGATTGTATCCTGTTAATGTTCGTCGTGTTCAGCCACAGCCATACCAATGAAAATTGCCGATAATAAGGCAAAAATGTAGGCCTGCAAAAAAGCAACGAACAATTCAAGCATGTTGATTGCAATTGCCATGGGGACGGACCCCGCCGCAATCCAGTAATTTTTCAAATTGATGATTATTCCCAAAAATGCAAATATAATAATGTGACCTGCATTCATATTTGCAAAGAGCCTGATGGCGAGGGCAAAGGGTTTGGTAAACAAACCAAAAATCTCAGCGGGTACCATGATGATTAAAAGCACTTTAGGAACTCCCGGTGTGGCAAAAATATCTTTATAAAAATGTTTATTCCCAAAAATAATATACGTTACAAAAGTAATGATTGCGAGCCCCGCTGTTACGTTGATCGAGCCGGTAGCGGTTGCACTCCCCGGGATAATTCCCAATAGATTCGTCACCGTAATAAAAAAGAAAAAAGTCAGGATCAGCGGTAAAAATTTATCGCCCTGTTTCTTTCCCATATTGGGATAAACCACCTCATCCCTGATAAAGACGATGAAAACCTCGAGCAAATTCCCGAATCCCGATTGAACCTGGCGTCTTTTTTTATAGCCCAGAGTGAAAAATAAGATGATCAGTAGTCCGGACAGCCACATCATTACCACCTGTTTATTAATTCCCAGGAACGGTTTGCCACCCTCTTTATAAATTTCAATTTCGATAGGTTCCAGAGGATGTAAGGGATTGAATATTTCAAATACGCGATCATCAGTGATGTGATGCATGATCACCTCCCCGGTTACTCCTTCTGCATGATTTCCTTCAGTGTTATCGGAGATGTTATGAGTTTCATTCGTCGATGATGGAGTCGTATTACTCTGGTGTTGTGCAAAACAGAGGCAGGCCGTAATCAGCAGTGCTGGGAGTGTTGTTATCAGTTTTCTCATGCGGGGATACCGGGATTCTGTTTTGGGAGAATTTTTATCCATGAAGTTATTTCAGTCCATTGGTGAATAATGTAGAAAAACATGAAAGAAATGAAAAAGGGGATTGATTGTACATGACCGTTACTGATCATATAAAGGGCAAAGCCAATGAGGAAAATCATTCTGACCAACATTCCACCATACACATATTTGGTGAACACCGTGTTTTTCTCACGGAAAAAATGCACAGCAAGAAGATATCCGGCAGTGGCATTAAGGAGACTGAGTCCGAAGGCAATCAGTAATTCCCGGCTGTATTGTGTCCACCACGCCAAAAACGGGAAAAGACCGATGATGATCAGGACTACAGTTTCCACGGTCACGATTTTTAAAAAGAGTTTCAACTAATTACTACTTTACAGATTTAATTAGGTTATACGTCCCTGCGAAAATTCCAAAAAATATTCCCAGGATGCTACCCCAGGGTTCAAAATTGAAATATTCACCTATCTTTGATCCGATCCACCAACACAACAGCATGATCAGAGTCATCTGGATGCCGGCAGATGAGAATTTCCCCCATTCTTCAGGGGTATTAGTCATTCGCCGTTGGTTTTTTCCCTTGAATTGAGGCGATGACAGAGCTTTTATTGCTCATATTGGATTGGCCATCAAATCTTGCACCTTCTTCGATAACCAATATTTTTGCCCTGATATTCCCTTCAATGAAGGATTTGGAGCCCAGGACAATTTTATTTTCCACCGTAATATCACCTTTAATGCTCCCGCTGATCATAACATTGGAGGCCTTTATCGTGCCTGTGACCGTTGAATTTTCACTAGTTCGCACGGTTCCGGTTGCAACGATATTTCCATTGACCCTACCATGGATCATGATACCACTCTGGACATTGATGTCACCATTGATCTCGATTTTTTCACCGAGAATGGAGTTCATTTTATCAGCCGGTTTAGTGGAGTGAGACATCTTTTCGTTTGTACTCATCAATTAATTTTCTTGGGTCTAATAAGTGGTCATTTTTCCAAATCTCAAAATGCAAATGAGGCCCTTCGGTAATACCGGACCCGCCAATTTTTGCAATCGGCTGCATGTATGATATCGATTCCCTCTGTTGAACCAGATTTGTATCATTGTGACCGTAAACTGTAAAAAAGCCTTTATCATGCGCCAGTATGATCATGTTGCCCATGTCCGGCAGATACCCTGAAAAAACAACGAAGCCATCAGCCGGAGCATGAATAGTTTCACCGACTTTGGCGGCAATGTCAATTCCCGAATGGAATAAATCGGGTGATAGATTAAAGCCCTGGGTCACATATCCTTCAACAGGAGGCGTTATTGGAACCAGTGTATCTAAATCTGCAATTCGAGTTTTCAACAGAGATTCGTAATCCGGAGATTTTTCCAGCAGATCAAGACCATTAAGATCTGAAATAACCGCAAGGGCATCCCGCTTAAAAATCCGCAGATCAGATACTTCATTTACAAGATCATCATGGGAAATAACTCTGTTGAATCCAATAATGGTCAGTGCAGCGATAGCGATGACAAAGAACAATCCGGGAATAAACCACTTTTTTGAAAAAGAGAAACTGTGGCTGACATCTTTATCCGTAACCATCAGCAGTGTGTAAATCTTCTTTTTCACCCTTAAAAAAAGCTCGCAAAATTATGGTTAATTTGGTAGGTCCGACAATTAATAATATTTTTTTCCCGCTTAATTCTCAAGTTGGGTAATCAACTCGAGGAGCCTATTGAGATCTTCGTCCGAATAAAATTCCAGGACAATTTTCCCTTTTCCTGTGCGCTTTCGGTCAATCATGACCTTGGTCCCAAGAACGGAGCGAATCCGGTTTTCCACATCAATGATAATCTGTGGTTTAACGGCGGATTGTCTTTTGCGGTTCACATTACCTGTCCGATTTTCAGCGAGTTTGCGGACTAACTCCTCGGTCTGCCGCACACTTAAATGATCCCGGAGGATTCGCTCGTACAAATTTTCGATGGCTGTGCTGGTTTCAAGCCCCAGCATGGCTTTGGCATGTCCGGCAGTGATTTTACCGGCCCGAAGAGAATCCTTCACCTTGGGGGGCAGCTTCAACAAACGCAGGGAATTAGTAACGGCCACTCTGCTTTTGCTGACTTTTTTTGAGATTTCTTCCTGAGTCATGCCGTGTTTTCCGGCGAGAAGTGCAAATCCCTCTGCTTCTTCGATCGGGTCGAGGTTTTCACGTTGGATGTTTTCAACCAGGGCCAGTTCCAGCATTTCAACATCCGTTTCGACGCTGATGACATAAACGGGTACGGTGGGTAATCCGAGTTCCAGGGCAGCCCGCAGTCGTCGCTCACCCGCGATCAACTCGTATTGTCCATTTCCCACATCGTGAACCGTCAGCGGCTGAAGAATTCCATTTTCACGGATAGATTCGACAAGGTCGTGCATTCCTGCTTCTTGAAAGTTCTGCCTGGGCTGATTGCGGTTTGTGACAATACTGTCTGTGGGGACTGCACCTTCCATGTGGCGGTCCCTGTCCTCTGTTGAGTAAGTTGTGATCAGGGCTCTAAGCCCCTTGCCTAATCCCTTTTTAGTCATTATTCACCAACATTTCTGATACAAGGCTCATATAATTCTGGGCACCCATGGATGTGGCGTCATAGAGCAAGATAGGTTTACCATGACTGGGGGCTTCCCCAAGACGAACATTTCTTTTGATAAAGGTTTTGTAAACCTTATCTCCAAAATATTCTTTCACCTCTTGGACGACCTGCCTGGAAAGATTAAGCCGATTATCGTACATTGTGATTAAAATCCCTTCAATTTCCAGGGTTTTGTTGAGATGTCTCTGTACCAATTGGATGGTATTTAATAGCTGAGACAGGCCCTCGAGTGCAAAATACTCACACTGAATGGGGATCAGAACAGAATTGGCTGCGCTCAATACGTTAATGGTCAGGAGCCCCAGCGATGGCGGACTATCAACAATGATATATTTGTATTTTCCACGAATTTCGGTGAGGGCTTTTTTTAGTTTGTACTCTCTGGAGTACATGCTGACAAGCTCAATTTCAGCACCGACAAGATCTTTACTGGCGGGGAGTACCTGTAGGAACTCGAGATCGGTTTTATGGATAGTATCCTCAATGGAGCTCTCTCCAATCAAGAGGGAATAAATTGAACCTTTCAATTTGGCCTGATCCACACCCACCCCTGTGGTAGCATTGGATTGAGGATCCATATCCACCAACAGAGTCGGTATCTCAGCAACCGCAAGGTATGAAGCAATATTAACGGCGGAGGTCGTTTTACCAACGCCCCCCTTCTGGTTAGAGATTGCTATGATCTTTGTATCAAATACTTTCATTTTATGAATATACCAAGTGTAAAATTTACTGAGTGTAAAGCTGCTATGCAATAAAAGTGAACATGTTATTTTCTTTATTTTTCTCAGGTATGAAGGGGCAAAATGGGGTTGACCCGCTGATAAAATTCCGAAACAAAAACGTTTGTTGCATAAGGAGATCGTTTTAAATTGGCAGGCTTTTTCCGGGTTATTTTTGCGTGTTTGACACGTAAATTCCAGGGGAATTCACTAAACATATATACGATTGGATGGATCGTTATTTCTAAATGCAACACTCTTTATTAAGAAAAAGAAGACTATGCTGAAAAGTACAGGAATGAGATGGTTAATAATTGGTGCAGTTTTACTGTTCAGTGCCTACAAGCTCTGGCCCTCTGTCACCTACTATACCATGTCCGAATCTGAAAAAACCCAAATGGAAACTGATGCACCGGCCGACCTGCAAGATCTCTATCACAATGTGATTAATCTTGGTCTTGATTTACAAGGGGGTATGCATGTCGTTTTGGAAGTTGACATCCCCATACTGGCACAAAATATGGCTAATGAAAAGGATCAACATTTACTGGATGTAATCGAAAAATCCAAGAATGCAGCTATTGCCAAAAACACAGATTTTTTCACAGAATTTGAGATATTGGTGAATTCAGCCAATATCCGGCTCGTAAAATATTATTCTGATCTTGACGGGCTTTCGGGGAAAGATAATGCAGATGTCATTACAGCCTTAAAACAACAAGCCGAAGATGCCATTGACAGCGCTCTTGAAATTATCCGTAATCGTGTTGATGAATTTGGAGTATCAGAACCAACCATTCAGAAATCCGGAAAAAGCAGAATAATTGTCGAACTCGCAGGTATCAAAGATGCTGACCGCGCCCGGAAACTTTTACAGAGGACTGCTTTGCTTGAGTTTATATTGGTGAAAAATACCGATGATTTCCAGCAGGTACTGAACAAACTTGACGAGACTTTAAAAGAATCACCAATTGTGGATGCAGATACTTCAATGGTAGATGAAGTTTTAGCAGAGGTCGATACAACCGCCAGCACTGATACAACCCGGGCAGGCGAAGAAGTGGATGAGTTATTCCCAACAACTGCAGATGAATCTGAAAATGATCTTTATACAACTTCTGCAAAAGTTCTAAAGAACAAACCCTTTTCCGGTTATCTCAAATCTTTCAGAGGTGGGTATGGAGTTTTTGCCGCAGATATTGATAATTTCCAGAAATTACTGGACAATGACGAAGTCAAAAAATTGATTCCAAGAGACGGAGCTTTTGTTTGGGGTAATAAACTCATCCAGGTCACAGGAGATGATGGCAATGTGCTTGCTTATAAAAGAATCTATTATATGAACAGTGAAGCTGTTCTCACCGGAGGGGTTGTTACCGATGCCAGAGCCAATCTCGGCGGAGTCGGGTCAAATGTTTCGGGGCAGGCAATTGTGAACCTCACGATGAATGCAGAAGGGGCAAAAACCTGGGCAAGATTTACCGGAGCGAATGTGGGTCGGAACGTCGCCATTGTTTTGGACAGGAAAGTTTACATGGCTCCAGTGATACGGGACCGTATTCCTGGCGGTAGAACCCAGATCAGCGGATTGGATGATATCGAAGAATCAAAGGACATCGCCAATGTGTTGAGGGCAGGAAAATTGCCTGCTCCTGTGAATGTTGTCGAGGAACGTACTGTCGGGCCATCATTGGGACATGATTCTATTCTCGCTGGTTCAAACGCAATGCTATGGGGCTTTTTCGCAGTGATTTTATTTATGGCATTATATTATAAAGGATCCGGTGCACTGGCGGATCTTAGTTTGTTGCTGAACGTATTTTTGGTTCTCGGTGCATTATCGATGCTGAAAGCAACGCTCACACTCCCGGGTATTGCAGGGTTGATCCTCACGATCGGTATGGCTGTGGATGCCAATGTGATTATTTTTGAGAGAATCAGGGAAGAATTGGATAAAGGTAAAACGGTAAAGGCGGCAATTGATGCAGGTTATTCCAGAGCGTTCGTCACGATTCTGGATGCCAATATCACGACTTTGATCGCTGCATTCGTATTGGCCTGGATTGGATCCGGGCCAATAAAAGGATTTGCAGTGACCTTGAGCATTGGTATTCTGGCTTCCATGTTTACCGCCGTATTCATTACCAGGACAATCTACATGATGTTTGGTAAGAAAAAACCCATTAAAGTATTGAGTATATAGAATGAGATTATTTAAGAACACAAAATATGATTTTTTAGGCAAGAGCAAAATTGCTGTTTCCCTTTCTCTTATTGTGATCGTGGCAGGTATGTTGTCGATCATGGTAAAAGGCGGACTTAATTTATCCATCGATTTTACCGGTGGTACGATTGCCCAGTTGAAATTTGAGGAACCCGTTGCAATCCCAGAATTAAGGGATTTACTACAGGGTAAGGATCTTGGGAATATTGGTGTTGTTGCCTTCGGTGATGAAAATGAAGTGCTGATTAAAACGGCTGCATCGGGGACAATAGTTGAACAGAAATTAAGTAATGCATTCGATGATAAAAAGTTTGAAATTCGCAGGATTGAATCGGTAGGACCCAAGATCGGTAAAGAGCTAAGTACAACTGCAGTCAGGGCAATCCTCGTGGCATTGATCCTGATTTTGATCTATATTGCGTTTCGTTTTGATTTCTATTATGCGATAGGGGCGGTAGTTGCCTTGATGCATGATATTTTGATCACGCTGGGACTTTTCTCACTGTTGAATTTGGAGATCAACCTGGAAATCATCGCTGCCTTTCTGACGATTGTGGGTTATTCGCTGAATGATACTATTGTTGTATTTGACCGCATCAGAGAAAATATTAAGGCACTATCCAGGGAGAAGCTTGAAACCATCGTGAATACAGCGCTGAATGGTACTTTAAGCAGAACGGTCATTACTTCTGTCACAACCCTGATCGTGGTTGTTATTTTATTCATTATTGGTTTGTCGATCATTCAATTATTTGCTTTTGCATTGATTGTTGGTGTGATTGTAGGAACTTATTCCTCAATATACATTGCGAGCCCGGTAATGGTTTATTTTGAAAACCGCGCCGGCAGAAAAATGAAAAAGAAAAAATAAAATCCAATTCTAAAGTGGTATTATAATAATAAAAAAACTCCGGATACTTCGGAGTTTTTTTATGTAAAAACGCATAATTTTCGCGGTATAAATTAGAGAGAAAAATGGCAATTATATCCGTCACCGGGGGTCAGTGGGGAGATGAGGGCAAGGGGAAAATTGTAGATCATCTCAGTGCTAATGTTGATATCGTCGCTCGTTATCAGGGGGGTGCAAATGCTGGGCACACCGTCTATATCAAAGATCAGAAAATAATTCTTCATCAAATACCCTCCGGAATTTTAAGACCAGAATGCCATTGCATTTTAGGCAATGGAATGGTTATAGATCCCATCAGTTTAATGGATGAGATCGAGATGCTTAAACAAAACGGGATTGATCCTGAAGGTCGCATTCACATTGCGAATACTGCCCATATCGTTACCCCTGTTCACCGGGCCATTGACAGTGCCTCCGAAAAAAACATCCTTCAGAAAATTGGCACCACCTGCAGAGGCATTGGCCCCGCTTATGTGGATAAATACAATCGCAGGGGGATCAGGGGACATGATTTGTTCCAGCTAGATAATCTCATGGAAAAGGTTGAAAAAAGACTGGCCGACGCAGCTGTCCACGGTGAACTCTTTGACCAGTCTACTGATGCTGTCAGTGATGAATTCCCGAATTTCTTTAAAAGTGCTGAGGCTATTTCTCACATGGTTATGGATACTTTCCATTATATACATGAGAGATTAGAAAATGGTGCTAATATTCTAATAGAGGGTGCTCAGGGAACCCTTCTGGATATTGACCACGGGACCTATCCCTTTGTAACATCTTCCAATTGTTCGGTGGGTGGGATTGCCAACGGTGTGGGCATCCCGGTTACGGCGATTGACCGGAGAATAGGAATTTTTAAGGCATACACTACCCGTGTGGGCGAAGGTCCCTTCCCAACCGAGTTGTTTGATGAAACCGGAATCCGTCTGCAGAAAAAAGGGGGCGAATACGGTTCAACAACCGGACGCCCCAGGCGCTGTGGCTGGTTTGACGGTACCCTGGCGCGCTACAGTGCCCGGGTCAATGGTCTAACTGAAGTTGCTCTGACAAAGCTGGATGTTCTCGATGAACTGGATGAGATCAAAATCTGTACAGCCTACGAAGTTGACGGGCAACAAACAAAATATCTTTCAGAAGTACTTTATCGGCTTGAAGACGTAAAGCCGGTCTATGAAACCCTTCCGGGCTGGTGTGAACCCACCACCCAGATTGAACATTTCGATGAATTACCGGTCAGGGCCGAACGTTTTATCAGAATCCTGTCTGAAATAATGGAAACGCCCATAAAATTAGTATCAACGGGACCCGAACGTGAACAATTGATTTCCGCTGAAGTTCGTTCGGCGTAACTGATCAGTTAAAAGAATCGTGGATGCCGGAGTGATCACTTACCATTCTTTTGAGAGCTCTTATGGGCGTTTTATCCTGGGCGCATTCTCAAAAGGGGCTTGTTATATTGGACTCCCCGGTATGGAATTGCCGCTTGTAAAAAAGTGGTGTCTGCAAAATTTTCCTTCAAAAAGATTGTTTGAATCTCCAGAGCTGACTTTTTTACCAATGCAGCAGATCAACGAATATCTTTCCGGATCCCGTTGGGAATTCGATTTCCAGATCGATCATGTCCACAGAGCATTCAGAAGTCGAGTATTAGCAGAGATTGCTAAAAGACCTTATGGGGAAACTTCGTCATACGACAAAATCGCCCAACAGATTGGGAAACCGTTTGCATCGAGAGCAGCGGGGACTGCAAACGTGACCAATCCATTGCCCATTGTCATCCCCCGTTAAAGAGTTATCTGCAGCAATGATTCACTGGGCGGTTATGGAGGTAGGGCAGAAATGAAAAGAAAATTGCTCGCAACGGAATCCAGCCAAACACCCTTCAGCCCCGGGAACTAATTCAATTCTATTTTAGTCCAGCTATTTTCTCCATCGGTTTTCCAGAACATTGATCGTAATATTTTACTAAAAAGAAATCCAATTGCTTTAGTATTTTCTGGGGTTGACAGATGTTAAAATAATGCAGTTTAATGACTAATTACTCAAGATCGATTGGATTAGGGAGTCCGTTGTAGTTCAATGGGATTTGTTTCTATAAAGATCAAAATCAGGCTTATTTACCATCGGGGATACATTTTCCAAATCACAACGAGCAAAGAAATCCAGAAATCGAATGCCAATATTAAAACGATATATTAAAATTCTCTCATTGTTGCTGTTGCAGACACATGTCTCTGCAGCCCCGGTTAATAACAAGTCTGAAACGGGAGTTCAAAATCCCGATTCGACAGCTGCAGGTGACAAAAGTACACCCAAAAAGGATGCCAAAAAACTCCCCGAGTATGAAGAGCTAATCAAAGATTTTGAACACATTGAAGGGCTTTTTGATATCTACTTTAATACAGATGAAAATAAATATTACCTAAGTGTTGCTGATGAACAGTTGGGGGTAACTTATCTGTTTAATGCCACCAGACAGTCAGGGGATGCAAGTATTTTTGACAGCGGTGCAATGCTGGGGGATTTCCCCTTTATATTTAAAAAACAAGGCAAACGTCTGCAGCTTATTCAATTGAATACTTACTACCGTGCCCAGGAAAATACCGCAATGCAGCGGGCCGTTGAACAGAGTCTTTCAAATTCCATTGTCCACAGCGTCGAGATCAAAAGTCAGCCTGATTCCCTGACAAAACGGATCCTGATCGATCTGTCCGCTCTATTTCTCACAGATAAATTCACTAAAGTGGAATACCACACAGGTCAATTGAAACAGAAGTATTCGCTGGATAAGGACAACAGTCATTTTTCAGAACTGAAAACTTTTCCGACCAATACGGAAATAGAAGTATCCCTGCATTATTATTCAGGCAAACCCCATAAATCCACAACCCTGGCCGATTCAAGAAGTATGCTGATGCGCTTTCACTACAGTTTATCTGCCCTGCCTGAAACAGATTATCAGCCCCGTCAGGCCGATGACCGGCTTGGGCATTTTGTAACCATGTTTCAGGATTATTCATCGGTCGAACAGGAATCCCCCTATACCTATTACATTAATCGCTGGAATCTTGAAAAAGCAGATCCGCAATCTGCCCTTTCTCCACCGATAAAGCCCATTGTTTACTGGATTGAAAATACGGTCCCGGAGAAATACCGCTCTGCTATTCGACGGGGCATCCTGCTATGGAATGATGCCTTCGAACGGATTGGTTTCAAGAATGCGATTGTCGTTCATCAAATGCCTGATGATGCAGACTGGGACCCTGCCGATGTACGCTATAATACCATTCGCTGGATTGTCCAGCCGGGCGGCGGATATGCAGTAGGCCCTTCAAGGGCGAATCCCTTCACGGGTGAAATCTACGATGCAGACATCAGGGTCAGTGCAGATTTTGTACGTCATTTTTACACAGAATACGATCAGTTTATCACGCCTCTATCAATCGATGAAATCCTCAACTCGGCTGAATCGGAAGCGGATCTTCCCAACCAGGAGGGTCAGTGCAACTACGCTGCAGAGAAAAAAGAACAAGTGGAATTCGGATGGAATTTGATCCAAAGCAGAGGCCTAACGGGCGATGTCGATTATGAAAAATTTGTCGAGGATGGTCTCACGGATCTAATCGTTCACGAAGTAGGTCACACATTGGGCTTACGGCACAATTTCAGGGCAAGTCATATTTACCCGCTAAAACGACTGCGTGATCAGCAATTTACGCATGACTGGGGCACAACTGGTTCAGTAATGGATTATACTCCCATCAACCTGTCGAAGACCGGAGATGCCCAGGGTGAATATTACCAAATCGCCCTCGGTGTTTATGACTACTGGGCTATTGAATATGCCTATGCCGAATCCGAAGACACATCGGCCTTAGGGCAGGATAAATTCCTCAATGAGATAGCCGGTAGAGTTGCGGAACCCCTGCTTGAGTATTGCACAGACACCGATGCCAATGGCTACTCTATCAAAGGTATGGACCCCAGCTGCAGTTTATATGACATGACCGCAGATCCCCTTGACTATTATTCCCAGCGAATTGATCTGGTTCAGGAACTTTGGACCTCCCTGACGAACGGAGAATTAAAAAATGGTGAAGGTTATCAGCGATTCCTTAAACTTTTTAATCAGGGCATCGGCGAGTATCGCAATATGGCCAACAATGTCACGAAATATGTCGGGGGGATTTATGTCCACCGTTATCATTTTGGAGATACGGATGGACAGCTGCCATTTGAAGTTGTACCGGCAAAGGAGCAATGGAGAGCCCTGAAGTTTCTCGATAGTGCCCTCTTTCAACCCGATGCATTTAATTTTTCTCCGGACTTATTAAACAAACTGATACCGGAATTAAAAGGTGATTTCTCTGGCTCACTATGGAAAAACAACCGATTGGAATACCCGGTTCACAATGCTGTATTACAGTTGCAGGGGAGGGCTCTATCCAGATTATATTCTACCTATGTGTTAAACCGGCTCAACGACAACGAGTTGAGATTCACAAAAGGAGATCCCGTTTTTTCAATGGTTGATCTGTTTTCATATCTGCAGGATAATATTTGGCAGGAAGTTGACCAGGGCAAAAATATCAACAGCTATCGTCGCGAGTTACAGCGTATGCATCTTGAGATCCTGATCAGACTAATGCTGGAGAAAAATAAATCCTATCCGCAGGACGCCGTTTCACTGGCTCTGTCAAATCTTAACTCACTGAAATTGAAAATTAAGCGTGTTATCAAGATCAGACCGCTGGATGAGATAAGTGAAGCCCATCTTACTGAATGTCTTATGAAAATTGAGGCTTCAATCACTGCGAAATCACAGGGGAATCTGTAACTACAATGAGTAATTAAACTGGAATAGTATGGGAAAAGTCAGATTATTAATCGTTGATGACGAAACCAGCCTTTGTGAATTAATCAAAAGGGCTCTGGAGCGCATGTCGCCGCAATATGAGATATCCACTACTAATTCCGGTGAAGATGCACTTAAAATTCTGGAAGGCGAGGAATTTGATGTACTGATCACGGATATTCGTATGCCGGGTATTGACGGCATGGAATTACTTGAACGGGCAAGTGCTCTACAGACCGAGCTACAGACTATTGTCATCACCGGACATGGCGACCTTGATTACGCCATCAAAGCCCTGCGAATGGGGGCTATCAATTTTATCAAAAAACCCATCTCCTTCGAAATTCTTCATTTCTCGATACAGAAAGGAATTGAGAAACTCGAATTGAAACGAAAATTACAGGAAAACGAAGAGAAGTTTAGAGGGGCATTCATGAATGCTCCCACTGGAATGCTGATCTTTGAGCCGCCCGGAAATTTCATTCAGGTAAATGAAACCATTTGCAAAATGCTGGGGTACACCAAAGAAGAATTAATGTCGAAAAGCCTCAAAGAGATCACTTATGAACAAGATGAAGTAGAGATGGATAATCATCTCCAGCGCTTGATCTCGGGTGAAGTTAAACAATTGAACCTTGAAAGACGTTATCGTCGGAGTGATGGTAAGGTTCTGTGGGGAGTGGCTAATTTATCAGTTCTGCCAAATCCTGACAAATCTGCCTCCGATATGATCATTCAGATCGTCGATATCACGGAGCGCAAAGAGGCTGAGGAATCATTGCAAATTGAGAAAACATTTCTTGATAAATTATTCGAAAGTGCTCCGGAAGGCATGGTCCTCGTTGACAACAATGGGACCATTAAAAATGTTAATAATGAATTTGTCTCCATGTTTAACTACAGCAAAGCAGAAGCTCTGGGTCAGAATATTGATCGACTCATCGCCCGTGAAGATGAAATTGATGAAGCTCAAAAAATCTCCAAGCTGGTTGGTGAAGGCGTAAGAGAAAAATTCGAGACAGTCCGATATCGCAAGGACGGCACGCCCGTTTCGGTCTCCATTATTGGTGCTCCTGTACGCTACGGTGATGGGCAGATCGCAGTGTATGGTATTTATCGTGACATTTCTAAACGAAAAGAAGCCGAACAAAAGCTGGAATTTCAGGCTCGAAACGATGCATTGACCGGACTCTACAATCGACATTCGTTCTTTGAAAGAATTAATCAGGAGCTGCATTATTCACAGCGGTACGATGTGGAACGTGCCCTCTTATTCATTGACCTGGATCATTTCAAAGAAGTGAACGATAAATACGGGCATGATCTTGGGGACAGATTGCTGGTGGAGGTTGCAGCACGTCTGAAAAGGTCTTTGAGAGAAAGCGATATCATCTATCGGTTGGGTGGCGACGAATTCGTCATTTTGATCAACAATCAGTTTGATCTTCAGCCCAAGACAGTAGCCAAGCGTGTGACCAAAGAACTGGCTCGGCCGTATCAGTTTGATGACATCAAAATAAAATTCGTGACCGCCAGCATAGGGATCAGTCTCTTCCCTCTTGATGATGACGATGCCTCTGCGATTCTTTCCAGAGCAGATTCAGCGATGTATGCAGCAAAAGAGGCCGGGCGGGATAAATATTTATTTTGGGAACCCGGAATGAAAAAATAATCCCGGGGTTACCACTGCATTAATTTGTGGGTTTTTCTTCGGGATTATTTATCGCACTTACTGTAGCCGCACTCCGGATCCATACAATTATTACATCCATTTTCGGTTTTAAGTGTGCGATTATTGCAGGCGGGACAGATTTTAAAATAACTGTTTTCAGTGTTCTGATTATCATTCGTAAAAATATTACCAATATCCTTTTGAATCCCGTTGTCTTGTGTTGGG
This sequence comes from uncultured bacterium, assembly GCA_964543505.1. Taxonomy (GTDB): domain Bacteria; phylum Fidelibacterota; class Marinisomatia; order SCGC-AAA003-L08; family JACNLC01; genus JAADGM01. Next base: position 26,243 of record CAZIYQ010000003.1, read on the forward strand.
AGTACATCCGGTCTTTCCAGTATGCCTACATCGAAAAAGAATTGTTCGATAACATCTGCAATTTCAGCATAAAATGAGTGATAATATTTTCCTTCTTTGAACGATCCTCCGCTGGGATCAAATATCCCCCTGAGTTCTTCCAGAATGAAATCGGGATTGCTAGACCGCCTGAAAATAGCGGAAATGAGTCTTGTCAAAACAACATATTCAGGAGCTCTTGTAAGATCCTTCGAGTTGATGAAAATTTCGATGGGACGTGTAAATTCGTTATCCTGGACATAACCGAGGGTAATGAAAACGGAATTTTTAACAAACACACTCCTGAGTTTATAGACCTTTGCGTCCACAACAGGAGGTCTGTTTGGGGTAAACAATTTTTCTCGAGTGAGATTACCCTGTTTTATGGACCTCCCGGCAGGAGCAGGTTCTTCTGAACTGGTGATTTTTGATTTTCCTGATACGAGTTTGATATTAGCCTGTTGGCCTTTTATTGTTATCACTTGATGACTTCCTCCGGGCGCGTATTTAGCAGCATGTCCTCAATATTCAAATTGTCACGGTTCATGTAGTGATAAACCGTCGTAAGTCTTCCGTTGGGAAGTTTTAGAATTTCATCTCCATGGCAGACAGCTTCAGTTCCATCTGGTAGTTGGATTTTAAATGTCTGATGTTTTGCTCTCTGAAAGGCAGTCTTTTTTCCTTCAACTGCGAGTATTGGGAAACGGCTGCCATCACGATAAATAGTGATCCCTTTCAGTCCTGATTTCCAGGCTTTAATATAAATATTAGAGATCATCTCGGGCTCAGTATCCTCGGGTAAGTTGACCGTTGAAGATATGCTGTGGTCGATATACTTCTGACAGATACTTTGAATTTTCACACGCTGATCCGGATGGATATTATGGGCAGTTCGCTGAAAGTATGCGGGTAGAACTGCCGACATATCCGCATCGCTCATTGCATCCCGGACGAGGTCCATTTTTTCGAGGTAAGCTTGTACTGTCGAATGAAAAACTTTATAGACTTTATTATTGAAGGATTCTGACCGGCGCGTATAATACAATGCAAAAATCGGCTCGATACCGCCCGAGACACCGATGTAATTCTTCTGATCACTTTGATAGCCCAGTACGATATTTGAGATTGAACCCGTAGGTGCAATTGACAAAATAGCAATGTTCCGCAGACCTTTGTTCTTGATGATGCTGCGCGTTTCTTCACTGAGGGCAGATTTTGCAAATGGGCACTGAAGATATTTGGCAGGTGAAAAAACAGGTGATGGGCCTTTCTCCTCGGCCAGCCAGGATGATGCCTGATAGGCCGCATTTGCGATAAAACTCATCACTTTTTCTATCAAATCAAAACTTTTTTTAGAATCATATTCCAAACCCAACTGGTTCATCATATCTGCAATTCCCATCACACCCAATCCCAGCCTGCGTGTTTCGCTGGCGGAGATGCGCTGTTTTTCAAGGGCGTTCAGTTGTTCATTCCAGATCACAACATTGTCTAAGAATCTAACCAGAATTTGAGTTGTTTCGGCAAGCTGATCCCAATCAAAGTGAGCGTCTGATTCATAGCCATTGACCACGAATCTTGATAAATTTAATGAGCCAAGATTACAAGCGCCTCCATCTTCCAGGGGTACTTCTGCACAAGGGTTTGTACTGATAATAGGGCGACCAACATAATTTGAGGGTGAATATTTACTCATCGTCGTCCAGAAGATGAGACCGGGCTCAGCGGTTTGATAATTACCCTCAATAAATTGATCCCAAATCTCCCTGGCTTTGACCAATTGTCGAATTTCACCGGTGGGTTCACTGCTGAAATAAAGCATGAAATCGCCGGCTTGTTTAATCGCAAGATCAAAACCAAGTTTGCCCACCTGCACGACAAAATCGCCAAAAATATCTCGTTTATTTACATCGAGAGCATCATGTTCCGCCACAGAGATACCATAGCTTCCAAAAAGCCAATTGTTCATTTCTGTGAAAGTGTCAAAATTGTGTAGGAGTTTGTAGTCTGCTGGAGATTTTGATGGGATTCCCACCGAATAATGGTTCTTGTCGCTTTGAGGGGATTTCATCACGAGTTCAGGATTATTTTTTTGATAAACCAGAAACTGATCCTCTGGGAAAGAATTGTTCTCGTCCACAGCCTGCATGAATTCATCACTGACTTTAATGGAAATATTGGCAAAACGGACCTGCGTGTTTTCCATCACATGCTTTGAGATCTCCTGAATCTGATCTTCGTCAAATACTTTGGACCCCTCACAGCGCTCAATGATCTGCTTTGTAACCCAGTTGGGTGTCTGTTTGACATTTAGGAAATTGAAGATATCCGGGTGTTTCACATCGATGGTCATCATGAGTGCACCGCGTCGGCCACTTTGGCCAATCAGGCCGGTGGTCAGGGAATACAGATCCATAAAAGATACGGCGCCGGTGGAACTGTCCGCTGCATTATGTACAATCGCATCTTTAGGCCGCAGGGATGAAATATCCACACCGATGCCACCACCGTAAGAATAAGTGCGGGCACATTCGAAAGCTGTATGATAAATCGAATCAATATCATCGTGATCAATTTTTGAAACGAAGCAGTTTGCTAATGTTTTAAGCCGGAAAAGGTCTCCAGAGCCGGCCAGCACACGACCGCCGGGAACGAATCGACCCTGGAAAAGTTCATTGTAGAATTTCTCGGCCCACTCTCTTTTTTTCGTCTTGTTGATTTCTACGGCTGCAATGAAAGAGGCGATCCGGACAAAGGTATCTTCAGGATTATTTTCTAATAAATTACCTTCAAGATCTTTGAGGAAATATTTTTTGGAATATATATTTTTAGCCAGTTCATTATCGCCAAGATAATTGCCGTTATAGGGCAGCTTCCCTTCTGTCTGCAACTCAGTCAGGTAATCATATAATTCATGATAAGCAGTGATTTTCTTTTTACCAATGAGGGAGGTTGTTTTCCCTTCGTGTTTGAACATTTTATTCATTATAGACAGTGAACAGAATTATGTGAAAACTCGCCCGTAAACAACTCCTCAAGATATGTAATTAGCCAGAGTGGAAGAAAAAATACCATTCGTATTGATAAACAGTAAAACCGATTAGGATTTTTTTAAAAATAGACTTCTCTTATCGTCGGAACTATTTTGCTGTTGAGCACAGCATTTATCAATCCTGTGGTAAAAAATAAGGACTTCAATCATGAGTATCAAAATGCTTTTTTCACAATTTTAAAAAATCCAGTTATTATAATATAGTCAATTTTAAAATCTTATGTAAACTCAATAAACATAACTATAAAATTCAGATCACTTTTATAAGTATGTAAATATCAAAAGGTTAAAATTTAACCTGATTGATTTGTTGTCGGTTAATTCAATCAACTCATTATATGAGTAAATCTTTTGGGGATTATTTTTTAATACATAGGGTAGAATGAGGTAAAATCTCACTAATTTTACGGCCAATTATGCTAAGAAAAATACTCGAAAGCTCTGTCCTTTTTGTAGATATCATCAAATGGTTCATCATTGCTACCGTAGTGGGTATCGTTGTCGGTACAACAACCGCCATCTTCATCAAACTTCTTGAGATCAGCACGGGGATTGCAGATCACTTTCAGTGGTATTTTCTATTCCTACCACTCGCAATGGCCTTCAGTGCCTGGGTGATAAACACTTTCGCTCCCGAGGCACGGGGGCACGGAACGGAAAAGGTGATTGAAGCTATTCACAGAAGATCCGGTAAGATGTCCGGATTGGCCGCCCCGATCAAATTGTTTGCAACCATTGTCACCATTGCAGCCGGTGGGTCGGTGGGGAAGGAGGGACCTGCGGCTCAAATCGGCGCCAGTATTTCCTCTAAAATAGCCGATCTGCTGAAATTTAATGACAGAGATCGTAAGCGCATTGTTATCTGTGGACTTAGTGCGGGGTTTGCCTCCATTTTCGGCACCCCCATCGCAGGAGCTTTGTTTGGAGTAGAGGTGCTCTTTGTGGGGACGATTTTGTACGAAGTCTTGTTTCCGGCCTTTGTTGCAGGTATCATCGGGTATCAGTGTGCCCTCATGTTTGGTGCAGATTATTTCCATAGCAATGTTACCTTCCTGACTGCTACAAATAATGTGTTTATCCTCGAGATCGTTTTCAGCGGCATTGTTTTCGGGATCATCTCATTGTTACTGATCGAAGCGATGACCTTGTTCAGAAAGATCAGACTGAAAATGAACCTTCCCGGCATCGCTCAGGGACTTTTGGGGGGCTCGATTCTGGTGGGGATAACGCTGATTTTTATGATCCTTAAAAACTTCCACTTGTCGGTTGAATCAGAACCGACTCGTTATCTTGGTCTCGGTCTCACGACCATAGATACAGTGCTCCAGGGGCACAGTATCTCTTACTTTGCTGCCATTTGGAAGATCATCTTCACAAGCATCACACTTAATTTTGGTGGTAGTGGCGGTGTTGTCACATCGATTTTCTTTATTGGCGCCAGTGCGGGAAATGCCCTGGGTGTTATTATGCACTCAGACCCCCGACTGTTCGCTGCTATCGGTATGATCGCCCTTCTCGCAGGCTCAGCAAATACACCTATTGCAGCCAGTATTATGTTCGTGGAGCTCTTCGGGTCGGATATGGCCGCGTACGCTGCACTGGCCTGTATCGTTAGTTTCCTCATGACCGGTCATCGCAGTATCTACCCCAGCCAAATTCTCTCATTTGTCAAGTCAGATGAAATCCTGATCGATACAGGGGGAGAAATGGAACATCTCGGCGAAGTCCGCTTCAAGAAGGGTCAGAGGGAAATCTCTGAATATGTGGTTATGGGCGGTGTACGGTTAAGACGCAAATTCAGGCACAAAAACAGACGTTCAATAATTAAAAAGGATCCCCAGGAATAATTTTCTGAACACGAGTCCTATCCAGACTCCATCCATCACCTCTCACAACACCCGCAGATATAGGCGACAGCAGGCACAGCGAAGGCCAATTTTATTTAGAGAATAGAGATCAAAAATTATTGATGGATTTGTATAGAGAATCGTACAAGGCAGGTTGCAGCATATAAAGGAGATTCAGCTCTTTCCGGGCTGATCTGAGTTTATTTAAATTCAGATAGGTAAGCCCCAGGTGGTAATGCGTATCCGGGTCGTCAGGATTGATCAGCAAAGCCTTCTTTAAAGCCACAGCCGCCCGCTGATAATCACCCATTTCAAAATAACATCTACCGATATAGTATTGACTTTGAAAATCATCCGAATTCAAGCGCAGTGCTTTGTTAAAATTTTCAACTGCCTCATCATACCGGGTTAAGGCAAGAAAAGCTTTCCCCATGAAATAGTAGGGGACGGGGTCTTTAATAAACGAATTTGAATAAATCCTGAATTTCGCTATGGATTCTTCAAATAGTCCCAACTCACTCAGTGTTATTCCCATTTGATAAACGAGTTTCGGGTCCTGCGACGATAGTTTCTCTGCATCCTGGAATGTTATCAGCGCCTGCATATATTTCCCCTGGTGGGCGAAGGCCAGCCCCAGTTCGTAATACATTTTGAAAGTAGGAATCCCGCAATTAATGGCCTGAAGTAAATATTGTTCAGCCAATTCGAATTCTTCCATGTCATTTGCTATCAATCCCAGCCGGTAATATACTTCGGTATTTTCATCGTCGAGGAGTAAAAGTTCTTCATAGGCCATCATGGCATTCTGCATGTCTCCCAAATACCAGTAAGCTTCGCCGATCTTTTCCAAATAGTCAGGATCCTCCTGATATCTGTCAGCCAGTCTGGAATAAGTATTGATTGCTTCAGGGTAGCGGGATTGCTGCATAAAAATCTCACCGAGGATTTTTAATACGGAAACACTATCAGGCTGTGCCATGACAAATTCCCTAAGGGGCTCCATTGCCTCATACAGTTGATCAGTTTTATAATACAGCAGACCTAGGCGGTAATTGATATCTTCGCGTTCCGGCACATATTTTTGAGCAAGTTTATAGCTGGCGATGGCATCCTCAATTTTGAAGATACTTTCTTTGATCCTGCCAAGATAATAATGTGCATCTCCATTGTGAGGATTAAGATTAATTGTTCGATTAAAAGCCTCAATGGCCTCTGGTATTTTTTTCTTGGCCCAGTAGGCTAATCCAAGATAATAGTATGATTCTTCATTTTCTCCCTCCTGCAATAGTGCCTGCGTTAGCAGAGAAATGGAGAGATCAAGCTTTTCGAGATCGTAATAAGCGATTCCCATACCCAATAGGGCCTCATGATGATTGGGGTTCAAGCGCAGGACCTGGCGAAAGGCTTCGAGAGCATCTTCCGGATTCCCAAGTTTGAGCAAGGCCAGCCCAACTTCATATTTGCCATTTTGGTTTTCGGGGTCAAGCCATACGATTTTCTGGTAATTGAATAGGGCTTCGAGCCAATCTGATGAGTCAGCATAATATTCTCCCAATAACTCAAACCCGCGGTAGTCATTGGGCCTCAGCTTTGTGTATCGCACCATATGTGCCATTGCGCTTGGGATATTTTCAAGATTACGATAGATCAGTGAAGCATAAAATTCAACTGCTGCATTGGTAGTATCAATTTGCTGTTGGGTTTGCAAAGCGGCCAGAAAATCTTCATTTTGGACTTTATTCTCAAGTTTAAAAAGCCCGAAGTAATCACTCCCCAGTACAGGTATCTCCGTTATCAAAGCGGAAGAAAAACTATTGATAGCCTCGGTGTAAAGTCCATGTTTAATGTATGAAAAGCCCTGATTCATTAGATCTTTGGCAACTTCTGCGGGTGTTTGAAGAGTGGATACTTCATCAATCAGAGCCAGGATGTTATCATAGGATAATTTGGATGTGCCCGGATTATTCAGCCAATAAAACATGCTGGAGTCCGTCTTCCAAAAATTCCTGGTTTGCGATAGGGAGCGGAGCCTGTCCGTGACATATTTCAGCTTATCAAATTTACCGGTGACGGCATAGAGGTTGGACATTTTCTGAAGCGGATCAATGAGCTGCTGAGAACTTTCTGCAATTGAATTTTCATAAATGGCGAGGGATTTTTGATAATACTCATCGGCTTTGTCGGGCTGATTGTTTTTAAAATACAGATCGCCAAGTTTCGAATAGGTTTTTGCCACCTCTGCGTTTTGATCCCCGAGGACGGAGATCTGCATAAACAGGACTTTTTCGTAAATCAGGATGGCTTCTTCGTATTCTCCCTGATGCCCGAACATGGCGGCGACCATTTCCAGGTCTTTTGCTGTTTTCACGGAGTCACTTTGAACTTGGGCAGCCGCAGTCCCACAAATCAGGGCACAGAGGAGAATCCATTTGGACTTGAACGGGTATCGGATCACAAGAGTGACCCCCTTATGCAAATCGTTAAATTAGGGGGCTGGCCCTGCCAGGGGTCAATAAATCTGGTATTTCGCTTTGGCATCGTTAACGTAAAGGATGAGTCCTTTTCAGTGTTGTTGAGCTATTCATTAACTTCAGTTTACTGCCGGAAGACAATTGAATCATGGTAGCTCCGGGTTGGCAACAGACGGATTTGCAAAAGGTTTTCTTGCAGTAAAATTTCCAAATACTTTTGGTTGAAGAGGTTCCTCAAAGCAGATTAAAGTTCTTTAACGGTCTGGCGAATGGCTTCGGCAATATCGTCAATCTGCCAGGCTTCGATGGTCAGTGCAGGGGCGATCCGGACAGTGCTGTGATGTGTTTCTTTGGCGTAGATGCCCCGTTTCATGAGCTCCACGGAGACCTTGTGCCCATCCAGCTGTGGCTTATTGTGCATCTCGAAAGCAGAGAGCAACCCTTTTGCCCGGACTTGGAAAATCTTATCCGGGAATTCAGCCTGTAGTTCTTCGAAATGCTGTAAAAGTTGTTCGCCACGCACCCTGGCCCGCTCGGCAAGATTGTCTTCAACCAGTACTTTAACCGCATAAGTTGCCACCACTGAGGCGAGGGGATAGCCCCCGAAAGTGGAGCCCTCTGACCCCGGTGTCAATACTCCGATCACATCGTCTCTTCCGGCGACAAAAGATACAGGCAGGATACCGCCTCCGGCTGCCTTGCCGCAACCCATGAGATCGGGTTTCACACCATAGAGCTGATGGGCAAAATTAGCGCCTGTCCTGCCAAAGCCGGTCTGTACCTCATCCATGGCCAGTAAAATATTATATTCTTTACAGAGTTTTGCTACTTTAGGCCAGTAGTCGTCATCGGGGACAATGACGCCGGCTTCACCCTGAATCGGTTCGGCCAGGAATGCAGCAATGCGGTCGCCTTTTTGAGCGAAGAGTGTTTTCAGGGCATCCACATCATTGAAAGGCACCAGTTCTATGCCGGGAACGAAGGGACCAAATCCGGATTTTGCTCCGGGGTCATCCGACAGGGAGACGGCCGTCATCGACCGGCCGTGGAAATTCCCTTTCGCCCCAACGATGATTGCTTCATTTTGTGGGATGTGTTTTACCGTATAACCCCAGCGCCGGGCAATTTTAAACATGAGCTCAGGTGCTTCGACTCCGGCAACCTTGGGCACGACCCTGTCCATTTTGGTAACGGAGGTGACGGCCATCAAAAAGGCGGCCATGTATTTGTGGCGGATGGATCGGGGCACGGTAGGCAATTTGTCAACTGTCAGGTGATGGACAACGGCATCGACAATTTTCTGATTCAGCTGACCCTGATTCACCGCTGAGTAACAGCAGAGTCCGTCGATGACTTCTTCTTCAATATAGGATTTCACATCATTCGGATCCGGTTTTCTGCAAACCAGGGTGGAAGAATCTTTCACTGCCGAAACCACCACATCATCCAACGGCGCATAGTTTCTGCCGCCGAGTGTTTTTTCAATATTTTTATGGTCATCCGGTGTGAGATCCCCGATGCGGATACCATTTACGGTGAGGTCATCCCCGTAACCTGTAATTTTTATGTCAGCCATGCGTTGAGACTCCTGATTGATTGTGTGTGTCGTAAAATTCAGATTTGCACGCCGTGCGGGCAGGCAAATTTAGTATGATAATCAGGATGACACACTGAGATTTTCCGCCAAATATTTGTAGGAAGTTATAGAGATTGGAAGATGGTCGTGTAGGTAATGTGTTTGACAACATGTGTATGTAGAGTATGTGTGCGATTGGAACTATATA
>CAZIYQ010000004.1:0-33711 GCA_964543505.1 uncultured bacterium
ACGACTGCCGCTGTCAACGGGTTAGATTCGCTGGTCTAATTTACCCGAAAACTCGTAAACTTTATACGATTCCTATTTGAATAAGAAGATCATTCAGCATGAATATCAACTATACAGCTTTCGGAGAGATTGAAGTCAACGGCATCCGCTACACGCATGATATCGTCATAGATGGCGGTAATATTCTCAAACGCAATAAAAAAAACAGCCGGAGCCTTAAATCTCACTACGCCCACACTCCACTGACAGCGGCTGAAAATATACCCTGGAACTGCTGCACACTGATCATCGGCACCGGCATGTACCGCAGCCTTCCGGTAACGGATGAAGTCCGCAAACTGGCTGAACAAAAGCAGGCCCGGCTTGTACTTCTCAAAACAGGGGAAGCAGTAGAGCTGCTACAGGAAAATCCCGACGAAACGAATGCTGTTTTACATCTTACCTGTTAACCCATGGGTACTCACCCTGATCATCAATACGGAGACAAATCATGAAATCATTCTTACTTATCACATTTTCAATTATAACCTTAATATTTGCACAAGCGGACCCCCAATATGTTGAGATCAAGACTCTGGACGGTAACACCTTTGTGGGCACTGTCATCCATGAAGATGAAAATGTGGTCATCCTTAAATCCGTATCCGGAAATGAGTACACCATTCCGGTTGAGCAGATCAAATCCCGTGAAATTGCTGTCGGTCTGGAGATCGAAGAGCAGGAAGTCACCCGAGAGGATCCCAATTACAGTGCTTATTTTTTAACTTCAAACGCATTTTCTATTCAGAAAAAGTCCCAGTACTGCACCGATAGATGCGTGATTTTCCCCTCAATGACCTATGCTTTTACGAATTCCTTTTCGGGTCATGCAGGTACCATGATCTTCCCTGGGATGACGGCACTGCCATTTTATCTCTACCTGAAATGGACGCTACATGAGAATGATCGATCAGCTGCGGCGGTAGGCTTTGAAGATTTTTCCATACTCGGCCAGCACGGTACTGTAGGAGTAGGCGCCATGTTTGGTTCTTTCACTCTCGGAAATCACAAAACCAATGCCACACTCTCCGTGTTATATGGCTACAGCAGGCTCAATAGTGACTGGGAACGAACCCGCACTCCCATCTTTGTTTTGGGTGGGGCTGTGCATATTACAGAACATTTGGCCTGGGTGACCGAAAACTATCGCTTCGACCATGAAACTACACTGTTGAGCTTTGGTCCCCGGATCATCTCCGAGTTTATCAGCGTGGACTTTGCCCTGGTGACAACTGTCGATGTGCTTAGGAACTCGGAGGGTTTCCCATTTTTTCCCTTCGTCGGTTTCACCTATCGCATGAAGAACCATTGATCCGGATTTTCAGCTGCTTTTTCTGTCTGACGTTTCTTTGGGGGCAGTATGAGGTCCCTGCGGATTCCCTGCTGAAGAGTTCACGGACGAACGTGATTGAAAAAGCCGCGATTTATCCCATCAAACTCTGGCAGAAATTTTCCTATTCCAGCGACCACCTGGGCTGCCAGTTTGAACCCTCCTGTTCACAATTCATGGCGCAGTCCATCAGCCAATATGGTGTCATGCGGGGTGTCATCGTGGGCAGTGATCGTATTTTGCGCTGCAATCCGGCAGCCCTCACCTATCATTTGAGGGAAAGCGATCCCCAATTTACTTCCGACGGCAGGCTGGTTGATCCCTTGAGACCTTCTATTTCAGACCATCGGCTTAAAGATCCCCGGATAGCCTTTGCCCTGTCCATCATTCCCGGGCTGGGACGAACTTATGCCGGACACGGACTGGATGGTTTTATCAGCTTTTCACTAGTGAGCGGTCTTGGTTACCTCAGCTACCTTGGCTTTCAGCAAGGTCAGCAGGGCGCACCTGTGTTTTATGGTGCCGTGGCATTGACTTTCTGGCTGGCGGATTTTTATGGTGCTGTCAGAAGTGCCCGGCAAGTTGAGGGGTGATCAGAGCAGCTTTGACGCTTTGCTCCAGGGCAGTTTATGCCCGAAGCGATCATACTTAAAATACTGTTTCGAGCAGATGATTTAATCACAACGGGGTTAATTCCCCGCTCCTTGGGGCGAATAGAATGAATAATTGCTCCTTTGTGATACCCCGCTGCTCTGCGGCGGGGTAGTTCATTCCTTCATACCGGTCCAAAACCGATGAAGACAACCGGAGGAGTTGAATGATGAGTGTATTCAGGTAAATTAAATTTCCGAATAGTTGTGCAAAGATATCAATCTGGAATACGCAAATCAGATTTGCCCCTTTTGTCTCTTTGTTTGTTTTAGAAAATACCCATAGATTTGACTACCAATTATTGAAGTAAATCACAGCAAATTGAGAACACGGGAAAATTTAAGTTTATCAAAAAAACCAAAACATGTATGAGAGATGCACCCTCGGTAAGGTGCATTTTTTGTATCTAACAGACAAGGACCTAATTGAATAAATCACTGGAAAAATTAATCAAATTGCAGGAAATTGATACTCGTCTTTATGAGATTGAGGAGTTAAAAGGCGATTTGCCGGAGAAAGTTAAAACCCTGACTGCAAAAATTGAGAGTTTAAAGACTGAAAACACTGAAAGTCTTGCACGGATCGAAGAGATCGAGAAAGAAACCAGGGCTTCAACCCAAGTCATTGAAGATAGTTCAAGCAAACATACTCGTTTCAAAGACCAATTGTATCTGGTTACTTCCAACAAAGAGTACGATGCCCTGTTAAAGGAGATCGACACCGTAAAAAATGAGATTGCAGAAGCTGAAAGCAGCCGGAAGAAATTGGATATTGAGAAAACCAGCCTCGAAGAACTTGTTAAAGAAAATGAGCTTAAAATCGAATCGATCAGTTCCGGACTGGCGAAAAACAAGAAAGAATTAAAAGTTGCTCTTTCAGAAACGGAAACCGAAGAAGCGGAATTGAATGACACACGGGATAAATTTATTGTCGAAATTGAGCCCGGTGTTCTCCGTGAGTATGATAAATTCAGACACGCCCGTGGGGGGCATGGCATCATCAGCATTTCCCGAGGGGCCTGCGGCAGCTGCTATTATTCTCTTCCGCCACAGATGGTGATTGAAGTCAGACGCAGAGATAAATTTATCAAATGTCCCAGCTGCGGCATTCAGCTTTTCTATGATGATACCGAGTGATGGATGCCCAAAACATCAGCAATCAATTCAAGAAACGTAAACAGATTTAATTGAGGTCAACCGGATGGTCGTCCCGGCATGCCGGGAAGGAAAGTCCGAACTCCGCAGGATAGGGTGCCTCTAAAACAGAGGGTTCCGGTAACCCGGAAACGGCAAGTGCAACAGAAAGTAAACCGTCCCATTTTTGGGGCATGGGTGAAATGGCGGTGTAAGAGACCACCGGTGCGGCTGGAAACAACTGCAGCCAGGTAAACCCCACCCGGAGCAAGATCAAGCAGCCAGGTGTGATCCGCACAGAAAGGCAGGTAGATCGCATGAACCCCTTCGCGAGAAGTGGTCCAGATGAATGGCCATCGGTCCCGTAACACGGGAGATACAGAATTCGGCTTACAGGTTGACCTCAATTTTATTTTATAACAAACAATTTTAAAAAAGCATGACAAAATCTATACGCCCTCGCAGCTCAAATGATTGATCCAATCTGGCGCTTTAAAACCATCGATGAAGCCGTGGTTCGTAAGGTTGCAACAGAATTTAAACTGCCCGAAATTTATGCACGGGTGATGGCTTTGCGCGGCATTGCCAGCAGGGATATCTCCCGACATTTCTTTTTCCCCACGATTTCCCATCTGCACGATCCTTTTACCATGCTCAACATGCAAAAATGTGTGGACCGCATCGCCGATCAACTTAAAAAGAAAAAAACAATGCTTGTTTTCGGGGATTACGATGTGGATGGCACTACCGGAACATCCCTGTTTTACCTGTTCATCAAATCAATTGGCGGCGATATTCAATATTATATTCCCAACCGTGAAATGGAGGGCTACGGATTATCCCGGCAGGGAATTGACTACGCAAAATCGATCGGAGCGGATCTTCTGATTACCGTTGACTGCGGGATCAATGCCGTTGAAAAAGTCGAATATGCCAACTCCCTTGGAGTTGATGTGATCATCACGGATCATCATATCCCTGACAAAGTTTTACCGGATGCATATGCTATCTTAAATCCCAAACAGGAGGGCTGCCAATATCCCTTTAAAGGACTTTGTGGTGCCGGGGTCATTTTCAAATTGACATTTGCTATCGCGGAAAATGGCGGCTATGACCCCGATCTTGCCTGGCAGCATGCCGATCTCGCCGCCTTGGGGATCGCCGCTGATCTCGTCCCCATTACCGATGAGAATCGGGTTATTGTTGAGCACGGAATTGAACTGATCCAACAGCAACAGAAAACAGGTATCAAAGCCTTGTTACAGGCTGCCGGTCTTATGAATAAGGAAATCACCGTTGGGAGACTCGTTTTTTGGCTGGCACCCAAAATCAACGCTGCCGGCAGGATTGGAGATGCGGGTCGGGCGGTAAAATTGCTCACCACCAGCGCAGCAATTTATGCCAGAGATATGGCAAACAATCTGGAGCGAGAAAACCGCAAACGGCAGGACATCACGGCAAGGATTGTTGAAGAAGCCATTCACCTGGTGAACACATCCGTTAATCTGGCTACTGAAAATGCCATTGTGCTGGCATCACGAGGCTGGCATCCTGGAGTTATTGGGATTGTGGCATCCCGCATCAAAGAACTTTACTACCGGCCAACTTTTATTATTTCCATCGACGATAATGGCTGGGGAAAAGGTTCAGGCAGGAGCGTAACCGGGTTTGATCTGTTTAATGTTCTCACAGAATGTAAAGAATATTTAGAAGGATTCGGGGGGCATCCGATGGCAGCCGGACTCAATGTGCAGGAAGAAAACATTGCCGGTTTTCGGTCCAGCTTCCTCGATGCTGCCGCTGCTGCCATCCCAAGGGAAGATCTTGTCCCAACTCTCTATATTGACGGCGAACTGCCCGTATCGAGCATCGACAGCCGGATCCTGAAATTTCTCAAAGAACTGGCACCCTATGGACCCGGCAACATGCGGCCTAAATTTCTATCCAGGAATTTAACGGTCAGGGGCAATCCGAAGCTGCTGGGCCGTGAAAGCAATGTGCTGAAATTCCAACTGCAGCAGGATCAAACCATCTTTGAAGCAATTGGCTTCGGTCTGACGGAAAGATACGAACTGCTCCTCATGAACAAACCCATTGATGTGGTTTATGAGATTGGAGAAAACGACTGGAATGGAAAGAAAACCCTTCAGCTTGAACTCAAAGACATAAAATTAGGAGGTTCATCCGATGCCTAACCCCTACATATCCGGAACCGGTTTTCACGTACCGGCCCGCAAGGTTACCAATCAAGAACTGGCGAAAGTAATGGACACATCCGACGAGTGGATCCGGGAAAGAACCGGTATTGGTATCCGTTATTTTGCAGATGGCATCGGTGAGGGTCCGTCCGATCTGGCGATCCCCGCAGCCCGGCAAGCCCTGAAAAACGCCAATCTTAATGTTGCGGATATCGACTTCATCATTTTTGCAACCTCAACACCCGATTATTACGCACCGGGGTCGGCCTGTCTGCTACAAGACAAAATGGGTTTCGGTTTGATTGGAGCCCTGGATATCAGAGTGCAATGTTCGGGTTTTCTTTACGGATTGTCCATTGCGGAACAATATATCAAAACCGGGCAGTTCAAAAACATTTTACTCGTCGGAGCCGAAGTACAATCCTCTGCCATGAATCTCTCAACCGAAGGAAGAGACACCGCCGTTATCTTCGGGGATGGCGCCGGAGCCGTAGTCATCAGCGCGACCGATGAAGCAAAGGGCGTCTTATCAACCCATCTGCATTCACAGGGCAAATATGCCAAAGAGCTTTGGTGTGAAGCGCCTGCAAGCGGATTGAACCCACGTATCAGTCCGGAGATGCTGGAGGAAAAAAGGCAGTATCTCTACATGAATGGACGCGAAGTTTTCCGGCATGCAATACAGAGATTCCCTGAAGTTATCAACGAAGCGCTCAGCGCAAATGGACTGACCACGGATGATGTGAGTATGCTCATTCCCCACCAGGCGAACGATCGTATCACAAAATTTGTACAAAAACGCATGAAACTTCCCGAGGGGAAAGTTTATTCAAACATTCGTAACTTTGGCAATACAACTGCAGCTACGATTCCCATAGCGTTGCACGAGGTGATTGAGCAAAAGCTGATAAAGAGCGGAGATATCGTCGTCCTGGCCGCCTTCGGTTCAGGCTTTACCTGGGCTTCGGCATTGATTAAATGGTAATGGCTTTACTTTTTAAAAATTTTATGACACGAAAATTGAAATATAATTAGCATTATAAATAACAGGATTTGAAATGGAACGTATTTACTTTACAGAAGAACACAAAATGCTCAGGGATATGGTTCGTGAGTTTGCTCTCAAGGAATTGGCTCCTCTCGCAAAAGAAATCGATGAAAACGCTACTTTCCCATTGGAGTCTATTCAAAAAATGGGCGAGTTGGGATTGATGGGAATTCCCTGGCCCGAAGAATACGGTGGAACGGGCATGGATACGATGGCTCTGGTCATTGCAATCGAGGAGTTGGGGAAGGTCTGTCCTGCTACGGCTGCCATTATGATGGCTCACACGAGTCTGGGCTCTGCTCCCATTTTCCATTTCGGGACGGATGCCCAAAAGCAGAAATACTTACCGCGTTTAGCCTCCGGTGAAATGCTGGGAGCTTTTGGACTCACTGAACCAAATGCCGGCAGTGATGCCGGAAATACTCAAACCCGGGCCGTGAACGAAGGCGATGAATATGTCATCAACGGGCAAAAAGTATTCTGCACAAATGCGGGCTATGCAGGGGTCATCATTTTTACAGCCAGACTCATCGAAGATGGTGAGGATAAAGGCATCGCCGCCTTTCTGGTGGACAAAGGTACAGAAGGTTTATCCTTCAGTTCTCCCGAACACAAGATGGGCTGGAGAGCATCTGACACCCGATCGGTCTATTTCGAAAATATGCGCATCCCAAAAACCAATTTGCTGGGTTCCCCAACTGGTGGATTCAAACAATTCCTCAAAACCCTTACGGGTGGCAGAATCACCATTGGAGCCCTATCCCTCGGAACTGCACAAGGTGGCTACGAAGCGGCGTTACGATATTCACAGGAGCGTGAAGCATTCGGTAAACCCATCAATAAATTCCAGGGCATCAGCTTTAAACTGGCTGATATGGCCACTCAGATCCAGGCCGCAAAGCATTTGGTATATCATGCCGCCTGGTTGAAAGATCAGGGAATGAACGTCATCAAAGAAGCAGCGATGGCAAAGTTGTTTGCCAGTGAAACGGCCATGGCGGTCACTACTGAGGCGATCCAGGTTCACGGCGGTTACGGCTACCTCAAAGATTATAATGCAGAACGTTTTTTCAGAGATGCAAAAATTCTCACGATTGGCGAGGGTACCAGCGAAGTCCAGAGAATTATCATTTCGAGGGAAATACTCAAATCCCTTAAAGCTGTATGATAAATGTTCATGCTGTCAACGAAGTCAACGACCGGCTGATCATCAATTTTGCCGTGCTGGAAGATTGCTGCCGGACAATATTGCGGGAGCATGACTGTCCTCGGGGTGACGTGACGTTCATTTTTACAACGGATGAGACCTTAAATAAATTAAAGATCAAATTCTTTAACCAGGATGTGCTGACGGATGTCATCGCTTTTAATCTCGAAGATGGGGGTCAACCACTCGAAGGTGAGATCTATATCAGCTGGGACCGAACTCTTGAAAATGCTGAACTCTTAAAAGAACTGCCCGCTAGAGAATTAAAACGTCTTGCAATCCATGCCGTGCTTCATCTGCTGGGTTTTGAAGATAGCACTCAACAGGAAAAAGCCGCAATGAGCAAATTGGAAGATCAGTATCTGGAGAAAATAAAAGGATCGTTGGTTCTGGATAAGTGATTTATTATTTCGTCATTTTTGCAATAATGCTGATTCTTTCAGCCATATTTTCAGGCTCGGAGACTGCCTATTTTAACCTGAAATCACATCGCAAACAAATTCCCGATGATATTAAAACACTGCTGCAGAACCCGCGCAAGCTCCTCGTTGCCCTGCTTACCGGGAATACGATCGTAAACATCATTATCGCCTCGGTGGCTGCTGTGATGACGGCCAATTTAGCCAGGGAAAATCATTGGTCTCAATCCTTAATGATCTTCGTCGAGGTAGCAGTTGTCACCGCAATAATTTTGATTTTCGGAGAAGTTCTGCCAAAAATTATAGCCATCCGCAACTCAAAGGAATTTGCGGTTAATGTCCGGCTTCCCCTGAAGCTCCTGATCCTGATCCTGAATCCTGTGGCCATATTGTTTTATACGCTGACGCATTGGCTGCTGAAATTGCTTCCCTGGAAATCGGAAAAAATATTTGATTCAGAAGAAGAATTGATCATCCTGACCGAGCTGAGCGAAGAGCAGGGGACGCTGCAAACAGAGGAATCCGAGATGATCCAGTCAATTTTTGATTTTCATGACAGGGCGGTTCACGAGGTGATGACGCCGAGAGTCGATATGGTGGCTTTACCCTCTGACACACCGCTCGATGAAGTGATGCAGCTGATTTGCAAAAAACAATTCTCCAAGATCCCGATTTATAAGCAAAAAGTCGATGATGTCAAAGGCATCCTGTATGCCAAAGACCTGCTGCCTTATGTCACTGGCTCTCGACCCAAAGTAAATCTTGTGTCACTTGCCAGGACCCCTTTTTTTGTACCGGAAAATAAAAATCTGGATGAACTTCTGGATGAGTTTAAACAGAAAAAAACCAATATCGCAATCGTTGTGGATGAGTGGGGCGGGACATCGGGACTCGTGACTTTGGAGGATGTTGTGGAAGAAGTTATCGGGGAAATACAAGATCCCTACGATCACGAAGTTAGTTTGTTAAGGGTTTTACCTGATGATATTTTCATTGTTGATGGGAAGATGACCCTCAACGATCTCGAAGAAGAAACAGACTTGCATTTCTCTGAAGAACGGGACTATGATACACTGGGAGGCTTCTTTTTTGAGAAATTCGGGAATATCCCGGCAGTGGGTGATTCGATCGACTATGAGAATCGAACCTATACGGTAAAAAAAATGGAAGGTCGCCGAATAGCGACAGTGCACATTGGAGCTAAAAAAGACCCGGAGAATAAATCGCATGAAGCATCATAAATCAGCTGCCGACCAATTCATCAGGCTGATCACCATCCTCGAAAAATTGCGCGGAGACGGAGGCTGCGAGTGGGACCGGACACAGACATCCCGAACACTAATCCCTTACTTACTTGAGGAAACCTATGAGGTTATCGAAGCCATCGAAGAAAATGATCCTGAGCATTTAAAGGAAGAGCTTGGGGATTTGACGCTGCATCTCCTGTTCCAGGCTCAAATTGCCAGCGAACAGGGTCACTTCGATATTTCTGACTCATTAAATCATATCAATGAAAAGCTGATCCGTCGTCATCCACAGGTTTTTAAGCCACACGAAACGCTGGGGCAGGGAGCTGGTCTCCTTCGCTGGGAGAGCATCAAACATCAGGAAAACAAACGCGAAAATTTTATCGACGGCGTCCCTAAAACACTGCCTGCTCTTACGAGAGCAAGACGAGTACAGGAAAAAGCGGCTGCTGTCGGATTTGACTGGAAGGATATTGAACCGGTCTGGGGAAAAGTCCATGAAGAACTGGGAGAATTAAAAGATGCCTGCAACGAAAATGACACGGATCATATGGAGGATGAATTAGGAGATGTGCTGTTTTCAATCGTCAATTTGGGCCGCTTTTTAAACATAAGTTCAGAAGAAGCACTGAGAGGCACAATCCTGAAATTCGAAAACCGTTTCAAGGGTGTGGAACGCCGTCTCAAGGAGAACGGAAAGTCGTTGGAGGAATCTTCACTCGAAGAGATGGACCTGCACTGGGAAGCCGAGAAAAAAATACACTCGAAGTAACATTATCTTCTCGCTACGAGCGACCTCCATTTGCGTATTAGAGCATTTCCTGACTTAGCAAACCACGCTTCTAAAGCAGTTGAAGCACCCACTTCTTGACTGTGCCGTTATCATTGAGTTACCCTAAATTCGCCTCGTGAAAATACTCACTAAATACATCGTACGCGAGCATTTAATGCCTTTTATTTTCGCCTTGCTGGTACTTTTATTTGTGCTGCTCGCTAATTTTTTACTCAGGTCTATTGATAAATTTTTAGGCAAGGGCCTGGATATGGGAATCCTGGTAGAATTTTTATTTTTGAACCTGGCCTGGATCCTCGCTCTTGCGGTGCCCATGGCAGTACTGATCGCAACTCTCATGGCCTTTGGCAGATTATCCTCCGATAACGAGGTCGCAGCTATGCGAGCCACCGGTATAAGCTATCGATCATTGCTCGTCCCCTCTGTAAGTTTCGGTGTGATCATCGCCATCTTGATGATCTTCTTTAATAATTGGGTGCTTCCGGATATGAACCATCGTGCGAGACTGCTCTCCTCTGACATCAGCCGTAAGCGCCCCGATCTTGAGTTTGAGGTAGGGTATTTTATTGATGCCTTGCCTGAAAATACCATCCTAATCGGAGGGCGAGAAGGTAAAATATTCCGGGACATAACCATCTTCAGTAAAGGTGAAGGTGTCGCCCAAAGAACGGTGATCGCAGATTCCGGTACGATCGAAACAATCGATGATGGGGCGGTTCTGCACCTTAAGGATGGCATTATCCACGAATTAGCCGGCAATAATGACGAATACCGGCAGATCCGATTTGAAAAATATCAGGTGGTCATCCCCATTGACAATATGCTGCTGACACGGAGGGAGAGTAATATCCGGGGTGACCGAGAAATGACCTATGGGATGATGAAAGATAAAATTGCCGGCTATCACCAAAAAATTAATGATGTCTGGGAACGGATTGATTCGCGTTTGAACAACGAAGCCAGTCTCAATATACTGCATCAGCATCAACCGGACATCATCCAGCTACAGCTGGAAAACTTTAACATGAGGATGATCGACTCGCTGCGGAATAATGAAGATAAAAGCGTGCTGCTGAAATTCAAACGCCGCTACAACAATTTGAAACGAGGGATCAACAGCGATATCAAATTGATTGATTCATATCACAGATCCATCTATAAATACATGGTGGAATTATATAAGAAATTTTCAATACCATTTGCCAGCATCGTCTTTATCCTGATTGGAGCACCTCTCGGGATCATGACCCGGCGAGGCGGATTTGCCATGAGCATGGCTGTGAGTCTGGGTTTTTTTATCATTTATTGGGCATTCCTTATTGCCGGTGAAGAATTGGCAGATCGAATGCTGTTGACCCCGTTCCTGTCCATGTGGCTCCCCAATATTCTACTGGGGATTGTCGGAATTTATCTCTGCTACACCACATCGAGAGAGCAGAAGCTCATCAAATTGGAAATACTGAATATTTTTAAAAGTAGATGGAAAAAGAATGGCACTGTCCTGCCTTAATAAAAAACCTGTTATACCGGAAAGTTGTTTTCTCGCAAGAGAGTCCAGTGTTATCGGGGACGTAATCCTGGGTGAGCGGGTGAGTATTTGGTTTGGAGCTGCAGTCCGGGGTGATATGAACTCTATACGGATTGGAGCCGGTACTAATATTCAGGATAATGTGACCGTGCATGTGACAGCAGAAATTGCTCCGACGATTATTGGGGCAAACGTAGTGGTGGGTCACAATGCTGTCATCCATGGATGCACCATTGAAGATCAATGCCTGATCGGGATGGGTGCTATCGTCATGGATGAAGCCGTGATCGGGAAGGGTTCAATCATTGGAGCCGGAGCGTTAATCCCCCCGGGGATGGTCATTCCGGAAAGATCATTATATATCGGGCAGCCCGGCAAGTTCCGGCGCAGGGTTACCGACGCTGAATTTGAAGGGATATTAGAAAGTGCGAAACTGTACATGAAATATGCCGAGGAATATAAAAAAATTGAGGATGCTAAATGAAGTCGGCCTACGAACTGATCCAGGATAAACAAAACGGTAAAGTGAACACTTTGCAGGATTTAAAATCCCTTATAAACGGGTTCACTTCGGGCAAACTCCCGGCCTACCAAATGTCAGCCTGGTTAATGGCAGTCTATTTTCAGGAGATGTCCCAAGAGGAAACTCTGGCTTATACAAAAGTACTGCTGGAGTCGGGCCGTAAAATGGATTTTTCTTATCTGGATGGTTTTGCGGTCGATAAACACAGCACAGGCGGCGTGGGAGATAAAGTTTCTCTCATACTCGGTCCCCTGCTTGCAGCTTGCGGCTGTTATGTTCCCATGATCTCCGGGCGTGGGCTTGGGCACACTGGCGGTACACTGGACAAATTGGATTCCATCCCCGGTTACAAGACCAGTATCGAGCTTCCTGAATTTAAAAAAATTGTAGAAACCGTTGGAATTTCCATGATCGGTCAAACAGATGACATTTGTCCGGCGGATCGTGCCATCTATGCGATGCGGGATGTCACCTCAACGGTGGCCTCACTGCCTCTCATCTGCGGCAGCATCATGAGTAAAAAAATTGCCGAGGGTATCTCCGGTCTGGTACTCGACATCAAATGCGGGAATGGTGCCTTCATGCGGACGGAGGAGGAGGCCGAACTATTGGCCCGGCAACTGTTGAAGGTCGGTCTGGATTATGGCCTAAAGGTTTCATTTTCGGTAACCGATATGAATCAGCCTCTGGGCATAGCGGCTGGGATTTGGTGTGAAGTGCAGGAAAGCATCGCGATCATGAAAGGTGAAGCTCCGGCGGATATACTGGAAGTCATTTTAACGCTTGGCGAGCAGGCGCTCACATTGGCTGGGCAGGAGGGGGATTTACGATCCAAGCTTAACAAAGCCCTCGCTGACGGTTCCGCTTACGAAAAATTCAGGCAGATGGTTAGCGCTCAAGGCGGATCAGTTGCCGCGCTTGAAGATCCCTCCACGAATACCCCTGAATTCGAAGCCGTCATCACAGCTCCGGAAGATGGATTCTTTTCCCACATTGATACGTTGCAAGCAGGACTGGCCGTCATCGATCTGGGAGGTGGAAGGAAAATTCAGAGTGATACACCCGACCCGTCTGCCGGATTTATCCTCTATCACAAAATCGGGGATGCTGTCATTGCCGGTGATCCAATGGCTCGAGTATTTTGTTCTGACAAACATAAGCTGGATGAAGGGAAAACAAAACTTGCCGGAGCGATTCGTATTAAGAAAACTGCACCCGAATCCAGGAAATTGATCTACGGAACCTATCCAGAGTTGTTGTCGAAATAGTGATCGTTCGCATCATTAGATCATTAATTTTTGTATGGGCAGATCAGATCAGGAATACGGCTTGAATCAGTCTTTAAATCGCGTAAATGGATTGGAATGAATAGGGCATATTTTTGTAGGCTGGGCATTTGAAAGATAAATTTCTTTGGTTCGAGAATCCCTGGGACACCATTGGGATACTTTTTCATAGGAATCTTTACAGATATCAACTTCCACAATTCCGTCTGGTCTTGACCAATCCGCAGGTTGAATTTCTTTCGCATCGTAGATTGCCTTCATTGCCCGGGCCCAGATAGGCAAAGCAGCTTGAGATCCATATTGTTTTTTACCCAGTGAGATGGCCGGATCATCCATCCCAACCCAGACACCCATGGCTATTTGGGATGTGAAACCCACAAACCAGGCATCCGCTTTACTGTTTGTCGTACCGGTTTTTCCTGCAGCGGGAGCGTAAAATTTATATTTCCAGCGGATGGATTGCCCGGTGCCTGCATCCACGACCGAGCGCATCATATCCCGCAATAAAAAGATCACAGACTCATCCTTGACCTCCCGTGAGTCAGGACTGAATTCCTTGATCACCCTACCATAACGATCCTCAATTCTTGTAATTCCGATGGGGGAGTTATAGATACCGTTGTCGGAAATGGCTGCATAGGCAGCCGTTATTTGAAGAGGAATAACCCCGGACGACCCCAGTGCAATTGCCTCGACAGCATCGAGCTTTGTTGAAATACCAAAGGCTCGTGCGGTTTCTTTAACCTGACGCGGCGTTACTAACTCCTGGACGATGCGGACCGAAATGAGATTCAGCGATCGCCGAAGTCCGTCCCGCAAGGTGGTCAGTCCACCCGTGGAGCCGTCATGATTGGCAGGGTTCCACTTATCCTTACAGGCAGCGTCAAGACAAACCAGAATGGGCTGGTTCATGAGCTGCGTAGTGGGTTTGTAATGGTTTTCGAGTGCAGTCAGGTAAATAAATGGTTTGAAGACGGATCCCGGCTGCCGAACGGCCTGGACAGATCGGTTGAAATGGTCGGCATAAATATCCTCGTTCCTGCCGCCAATCATCGCCAGAATATGACCGTTGGCCGGATCTAAAATGACTGCTGCTCCCTGCACCAGAAACTGATTCCGCAACTCAACCGGAATGACCAATGAATCTGACTTAAGGATTTTCCTAACTGAATCTGGGGTGATGAGAGAGCCTGATTGAGCCAGAGCAAATTTAAACTTTTCAGGATCCTTTAGAAATTCTGAATTCAGTACCGACTGATTATGGTCAATTCCTTTTTGAAAAGCCGCCTCAGCGATTTGCTGTATTTCCATATCCAAAGTCGTGTGGATAATAAGCCCATCCTTGTACAGATTGATGCCAAGATCTTCATCAATTTTTTCAAGTTCCCGTCGGATATATTCAGCAAAATACGAAGCCGTTCCCGGTTTTTCGATGTTTTCTTTACGTGAGAGTGGACTCTCAATAGCTTCGGTATATTTCTGGTCCGAAATGTAGCCCCGGTCATGGGTTACCGATAGAACGAGATTTCGTCTCTCCAATGCCCGCTCGGGGTGATTGAGGGGGGAGTATCTTGCTGGGGCAGGGAGCAGACCGATCAGTGTGGCACATTCACCAAGGTTGAGCTGCCCAATATCTTTGGCAAAATAATCTGCGGCAGCGGATTGAATTCCGTAGGCACCGTGACCAAAATATACCGAGTTCAGATACAGTTCCATGATCTCTGCCTTTGTAAAGGTTTTTTCGATCTGGATGGCCGTTAATAATTCCTTAATTTTTCTGATGATGGTTTTTTTAAAACCGATTGAATTATACATATTCCGCGCCAACTGCTGGGTGATGGTGCTGGCTCCCTGGCGGGTGCTGAGTGTGGCGATATCAATCAGGAGAGCGCGTACGACTCCTTTAATACTCACACCAGCATGATTATAAAAATCTCGGTCTTCCATGGAGATCAAGGCATTGATAAGATCCTTCGGGACAGCACCAATGCGCACGATGTCCCGTTTATAGATGTACAATTCTTTGATCAGTTTTCCATCGGCTGACATAATTTTCGAAACGGAATCCGGGTTAAATTGCTGTAATTCTGTTAGGGATGGCAAGTCAGCTGCAATGACGATCAGATAGATCACAGCGCTGATAAAAAGAGCCGTCAGGATCATAAAGGCATTTAAAAATGATCTGGGCCAGCTGAGGGGTTTCCTTTTAGGTTTTGTTGATTTTGTTTTTTTCTTCAAGGATTAGTTTAGCTGAATTAATTTACGTCTTTCGTTAAATTGATGTCCCATCTTCTTATGAAATATAGAATGCGGACTATTGGACGAAAAAAATAAAGAATTATTTCATATTTCTTTTTAGACGGAAGTTTATTATGGATGAATTCCTGAAAGAAAAATCGCCGGAGATGCGAATTAAATGCCCCGGCGATAAATTTCTGCAAAGGATCAGAATTTAGTATCAGGCATCTTCACGCCTTTTTGAAGATCGCTGAGGGAGCGGTGGCAGATTCATAATTTCCTCATGAAAATATTCACCGATATAATCTACAATGGTTTTCATGCAGATAAGGCCGATGGGTTTCTTTTCCTCGCTGAGAATGGGCACATGACGAAAACCTCCATCGGTCATCCGATTCAATGCGTATGCTATTGGATCTGTATTTCTCAGCCATTGAGGATTGGTTGTCATATAATCGCTGACAATTTCCTTATCGAGGTCAATGGAATTGCCGACAATTTTCATGAGAATATCGCGTTCAGTGAAGATTCCCTTCAGTTTTTCTTTTTCGACGATGAGGATGCAGCCCTGATGATGCTTTTTGATGGCATTTACAACGACACGCAATTTGTCGCTCGCTTTGGCAGTAATAAAATCACCGTAGGGGAGATGATCAATATCATCTTCAAGACGGATGGCTTTAACGAATTTCCTCACGTGAGAATCACTGAAATCCGTGATTTGGTGTAATTCATCTTCTAATGGATCATACATTGTATTCTTTTGATTGGTCATAAATTGTCTCCGTTATTTCTTCAAACTGTCCAGGTATATCCCTCACGAAAGAGTGCTTCGATGTCACCTTCTCCCTTACTCTCTTTCGCATGTTCGATCTGCTTAATCATCATGTGATTATAAGTTTCCACATCTTGATGATAAAAAACACCGATGGGAGTGGGGAAATCCTTCAGATAGGTGAGTTCGCTCAATAACAGAGCTTGTATCTTATTGGTTTCATCGTGTATCAGAACATGATCATGTGAGGTGTTGCCGTCTAATTGGATCACTTCAAGATGAGAACCATTGAGTCGAAGACCCTTATCCTCGTTTTTACCAAAGATCATGGGTTCACCTTCTTCCAAAACCAGGACGGTTTCTGCTTTTGCCTCTTTTTCAGTCAGATGTGAAAAGACACCATTATTGAAAATCAGGCAATTCTGATAGATTTCAACGAAGGAGGTTCCGGTATGAGTATGAGCATGTCTTAAGAGACCCTGCAGATGTTTTTGCTCCCGGTCAATTCCTCTGGCTATGAAAGTCCCGGCTGCCCCTAAGGCCAGCTGAGGCGGATTGAAAGGGTAATCAATGGAACCAAAGGGTGAAGATTTGGTCACTTTACCCAGTTCAGAGGTTGGCGAATATTGGCCTTTGGTTAAGCCATAAATCTCGTTATTGAAAAGCAAAATGTTGACATCCATATTTCTTCGGAGAATGTGGATCAAGTGATTTCCACCTATGGCCATGGAATCTCCATCACCGGTAATCACCCATACGGACAGATCAGGATTGGCGAGTTTAATTCCCGATGCCAGTGCAGGTGCCCGACCGTGAATGCTGTGAAAACCATAGGTGTTCATGTAATAAGGGAATCTGCTGGAACAGCCAATTCCTGAAATGATCACAATGTTCTCTTTAGGGAGGCCGAGTTCGGGCATCACTTTCTGCACCTGAGAAAGGATAGCATAGTCACCACAGCCCGGGCACCACCTTACCTCCTGGTTTGAAATGAAGTCTTTTTTGCTCAATGGGGCTGGTTTTACAATAGTCTCGTTCATCACAACTATCCTTTCAGAATTTCTAACATTTTATTGTAAATATCGCTTTGTGTAAAGGGCACTCCCTGCATCTTATGCTGGCCTATTGTCTTCACAACGTATTTAGCCTGTATCAGAAATTGTAATTGCCCCATGTTCAATTCAGGGATGAGGATCTGTTTAAAATTACCGAGAACTTCTCCCAGGTTTTTAGGGAAGGGATTGACGTGGGTAAGCTGCACATGCGCTGCAGATATACCTTCGCCGAGAGCCTTATCGACAGCCGAGCGGATTGCACCAAAAGTACTGCCCCAACCGATAACGAGAAGATCTCCGCCGGTATTTCCAAAGGGTTCGATGAGAGGAATAGAATCGGCGATGATATCTATTTTCCGTTGACGCAGCTCACTCATCAGTTGATGGTTCTCCGGAGTATAGTTTACATTTCCGGTACCTTCGGATTTTTCCAGTCCGCCAACACGGTACTCCATATTGGGGGTGCCGGGTACGACCCAGGGTCGAGCTAATGTTTTTTCATCGTGATGATAAGGCAGGTAATCTTTGGGGTCGGTTCTTTTGTGAGTCTTGATATCGGGCAAACTTTTAAAATCCGGGATGCGCCAGGGTTCAGATCCGTTACCGAGATAACCGTCAGATAAAAGAATAACCGGCGTCATGTGTTCCAGCGCAATTCTGCAGGCTTCAAAGGCAGCATCAAAACAATGTGTCGGTGATTGCGCTGCCACAATGGGAATTGGAGCTTCGCCATTTCTTCCCATCATTGCCTGTAACAGGTCAGACTGCTCGGTTTTGGTCGGCAGCCCCGTAGAAGGTCCCCCGCGCTGCACATTAATGATCACCAAGGGCAGTTCTACCGAAACAGCCAGTCCAAGAGCCTCTGCCTTCAGAGCCATGCCGGGCCCACTGGTTGCCGTGATTGCCAGATCTCCGGCATAGGCAGCCCCGATGGTGCTCATCACACCTGCTATCTCATCTTCTGCCTGAAATGTTTTAACACCGAAATTTTTAAATCCCGCCAGATAATGAAGGATATCACTAGCCGGAGTTATGGGATAACCCCCATAAAAGAGTTCCAGTCCGGCTTTTTTGGCGGCAGCAACCAGACCGAAACTGACGGCTTGATTCCCCATGATGTTCCGATAGGTACCCTTCTTGAATTTCGCTTTTGGGATGTGGTAGTTAATACGAATGGCTTTCATCGTATGGGCAAAATTAAATCCGGCCTTCAGTGCGCGTTTATTAGCTTCGGCAAGTTCTGGGTATTTCCCGAATTTTGTGGTAATAAAATTGGTCGTTGATTCCAGATTTCTATCATACAAATAATAAAGGAATCCCAGAGCGAACATATTAGCGCTACGGTTGATGATCTTTGGAGCAAGCTTCAGATCGGCGACTGCATTTGATACCAGTTCTGACATGTTCACTTCAACCAATCGATAATCTTTTAAAGTATCGTCTTTGAGGGGGTCATTTTCCCAACCGGCTAATTTATAATTCCGCGCTGTGTAATTGAGCGAATTGATCAGCAAAAGGCCATTGACCTTAAGGTCTTTCAAATGTACTTTCAGGGCAGCGGGATTCATTGCAACCAGCACATCCAGTTTATCTCCCGGTGTGTAGATATTCTGACTCCCGAACTGAATTTGAAATGAACTGACCCCGGCAAGAGAGCCGGCCGGAGCGCGAATTTCAGAGGGGTAATCCGGAAATGTGGAGAGATCATTCCCAACAATAGCGGTATTATTGGTAAATTGGCTTCCCGTGAGCTGCATGCCATCCCCAGAATCCCCTGCGAAGCGGACGGTTACAACCTCGAGTTCCTCAGTGGTTTTCATTGTGTCTTTTTGATCTTCAGCCATGTGATTTTTTGCCAAACCTTTCATTAATGCAAAATACTTTATCAATCGAAAGGTCAAAATTACCGAGTAACGAAACTTCAGACCAAAGATTAATAAAAGAATCTAACAGGCCAACTTACCGAGTGTGATTTAATTTTTTTATCCATCACTGACCAGATTCAGGGTGGCTCGTTTATTCCTGCCGGGGTAACTTTAACCTACAGGAAAAATAAAAATGACTTCAACTAAGTACAAATTAACCTCTATGAGCTCCGGCTCCGGGTGAGCCTGTAAATTAGCTCCGGAGGATCTATCATTCGTATTATCGCAGCTTAAACCACTGAAGTCCGGGTCGGACAATGTGGGTTATGACTCGCTTGATGACGCTGCAGTTTATCAGTTGAAGGACGGGCGCACACTCATTGAAAGCGTGGATTTTTTCACGCCGATCGTAGATGACCCCTTCATGTTTGGCAGTATTGCCGCAGTGAATGCGCTCTCGGATATTTATGCCATGGGCGGAACACCTCTATTTGCCCTGAATATTGCGGGCTTTCCCAGTGAATCACTACCGCTTTCGGTTCTGGCAGATATTTTAAAAGGTGCCGAAGCGGTTGCAGAGGAAGTTGGGATCCCTATCCTGGGAGGTCATTCCGTAAAAGATAAAGAGCCCAAATTCGGCTGGGTGGTCACGGGTGAAGCGGGTCCCGGAGGCATCATCCGCAACAGCACAGCCCAACCGGGAGATGTGCTTATCCTCACCAAACCCCTGGGCTCGGGCATCCTGACGACGGCCATTAAAAGAGAACTTGCCGATGATGTTATGATCGATGCTGTCGTACATCTGATGCGGACCCTGAATAAAAATGCTGCCCAAGCCATGCTGAAAATTGCTGTCTCTGCCTGCACGGATATCACCGGTTACGGATTTCTGGGACATTTGGCCGAACTGTGTGAAGCCAGTGAGGTTTCGGCGGTGATCGATTATTCGCAAGTTCCCTTTATGGAAGGCGTGTTTGAGCTGGCCGCAAGAGAAGTGGTTCCGGGAGGATCAAAAAAAAATCTGAGCTTCATCACTCCCAAAGTAAGTTTTGAAGCCGATCTTGCCCCCTTTCAAAAGCTTATGCTGGCCGATGCCCAGACCTCTGGGGGACTGCTCATCGCTGTAGCCCCCGGCTCGCTGCCTGCCCTACTGGAAGAGATCCAAAAAAACGGTGAATATGAGCCCGTCGTTGTGGGTAAACTTTACCGTAGTGCTGAAAAAAGAATTTATATAAAATAGACTCATGACCAATACTGCGGGAAACAACCAAACATTTTCTGACGGATTTTTAATCAAAGTTAACAGCGAGTATAACATCAGATTATCAGACCCGACAAACGCTGCTTATTTTTTTGATTATACGGTTGACCTCATTAATAAGAATCCATCACCCGCTCAACTGATTAGTCGTTACTGGATGCTAATCGATGGTAATGGCACTGAAGACTCATTTTCAGACGATCAGCCCGGTAGCCCTAACCAGGTTATCAAGCCAGGACAATCCTATCATTACCGCAGTTTCTGCATTTTGCCAACTGAATTTGGTATCATGAAAGGCGTCTATAAAATGGAAGATAACGAAGGGAATACTTTCGAGATTGAAATCCCTGCCTTTCGCCTTCTAAAATCAACAGGGATGCAATAGCAGCGCAGTTTTTGGTTACAGCTGTTTTGCTGGTCTTACCCCAACCTAATCTTCTTTTTCAGTATCGAGGAGATAGTGTGCCCCACGGCTTTCCCGGGCCTCGAGAGTTGCATCAACCAGGGCTATGGCAGCCTGCAGACCGTTGCGCAGTCCGATAATATTTTCATCCAGTTTGGCATTGCGGTAAAAGCGTTCCACGTCGATCTGCAGATTGCGTAGGATGGTTTTGGCACGGTGCAGGCGTTCTCGGGTCCTGATCAACCCCACATAATTCCACATTGTGCTTTTGATGGTTTGCCAATCCTGTTGAATGAGGGCCGGATCGATGATCTGTTCAGCATTGTACCAGGGGTCAATCTTGGGAAACCAGACATCATCACCACTGTGATCTGCAGCATCTTTTCCCGCCCTGAAACCCCACACCAGAGCTTCCAGCAGAGAGGAACTTGCCAATCGGTTTGCCCCATGTACGCCTGTGCAGGATACTTCCCCCACAGCATATAGTCGGTTGAGCGAGGTTCTTCCGACCAGATTGACAGAGAGCCCGCCACAGCTGTAATGTGCCGCAGGCACTACCGGGATGGGGTCGCGGGTAATGTCACATCCTTTATCCAGGCAGACTTTATAGATCCCCGGGAAGCGCTGTTTGAGCCAGGCGGCATCTTTATGGGAGATATCGAGATAGACACAGGATTGCCGGGTATCCAGCATTGTCTGGTGGATGCCCCTGGCCACAATATCTCTGGGCGCCAGAGACCCCTGATGATGAAATTTATTCATAAATTCCTTACCCTCATGAGTGATCAGCCGGGCTCCCTCTCCGCGCAGGGATTCGGTGATGAGGAAACGGCTGGATTCATGGTATAGTGTGGTGGGATGGAATTGGATATATTGCAGATTGATACAGCGTGCACCAGCCCGCCAGCCCATGGCAATACCGTCTCCCTGTGTCTCTTCAGGGTTGGTCGTATGCAGATAGATTTGCCCCAGACCTCCTGTCGCAAGAATGGTACGATTTGCAAATATGGGGATGATTTTTCCGCTGGCATTCTCAAGTACAATGGCACCAAAACAGGTGGGTTTTTTATAAATGTCCGTTGAAGTATTTGAATGATGGGAATAGGTGAGCAGATCGATGGCGGTGTGCCCCGTTAATACCTGAATCCGGGGATGGTTTTTCAAAAGTTCCGTGACCTTGACCTGGATGCCATAGCCGGTTTGATCTTTGGTGTGGATGATGCGTGGTGCAGAGTGACCGCCCTCTTCCGTTAAATCCAGTTCACCGTTAGGATTTTTGTCAAAACTGACTCCGCAGCGCTTGATCAGAAACTCATCGATAAGGCCCGGGCCCTCTTTGCAGAGTTGGTCCACCGCCGGTTCCCAGCAATGTCCTGCCCCGGCAGTCATAATATCCTGCTTCAGATCATTCGCCGAATCAGCACTATTTTTATAAATGATACCACCCTGTGCTTTTGGTGTATTGCCGCCCAGAACTTGGGCTGTTTTACTGATAATGGTAACGGATATTCCTTCGTCAGCGGCGATAATGGCGGAGACGGCCCCAGCCAGTCCTGAACCAATCACCAGCAATTCGGTGTAGTTTGGTTTCACGGTCATGCCTTTACTTAAAATCCATGCGGATGTCCCGGCTCCCGGCACTGTGCGTCAAGGCCCCGACAGATACGGCATCAATGCCGGTATCCACATAGTCTGAAAGGGTCTTGAGTGTAATCCCTCCGGAGGCTTCGATGAAAATCGGATCACCAGACTGTCCGCTGCGGATGATCTTTACCGCTTCCCTGACGGTAGCAGGTTCCATATTATCCAGTAGAAATCCATCGACTCCAACGGTCAATCCTTCGCGCAGTTGATCAAAAGTATCAACCTCGAGTTCGATGGGCAGGTTTGGGTCAGAGGAGCGGCATTTTATTACGGCCGGTGTCACACCGCCCGCTGCCAGGAGATGATTATCTTTGATGAGGATACCGCTGGACAGATCGAGGCGATGATTATAGCCACCGCCAAGGGCAACGGCATATTTCTCAAAAAGCCGCAGCCCCGGTGTCGTTTTGCGAGTATCCAAAATTTTGACGCCCTTGGGTCTGGCGATTTGAACATATTTTGCCGTGAGGGTTGCAATGCCGGCAAGGCGCTGCAGCAGGTTGAGCGTGACCCTTTCACAGGTTAACAGCTCGGCAAGAGGACCCTCGACAGTTGCCAGAGTTTCAGCACCACTTACAGCGGCTCCATCCTTAACTTTGAGGTTCACCCTGCAATTGGAGCCAAAACAATGCGGCAGGATTTCAGTCCCTACAAAAACCAGGTCATCAACAGCGAGGATATCGGCGGTACCCGCTTTCCCGTCGGCTGTTGTTGTTCCGAGAGTCGTCACATCTCCACGCGGCATATCCTCAAGGAGAAATGCCGCAATTTTATCTTTTACATAATCAGCCGGAAGAGATCTGATTTGAGGATAGAGGATCAACTTAGCTCAAGCATTCTTTCAAGGGGTTTGAGAGCGGCGAGACGTAATTTTTTAGGCATTTTGATCTCGGGCGAAAGTGTCTCAAGCGCAGCTGCCATTTTATCAAGAGTATTCAGCCGCATGTAAGGGCATTCGTTACAGCTGCAGCCTTCTGTATTGCCCACGGCAATATAGGTTTTGTGCGGATTTTTCAGCTCCATTTGATGGATAACGCCGGGCTCCGTAACGATGATCAATTCCTGCTCAGGTCCTTCTACAGCATATTGAATGATCTTAGTTGTGGAGCCAATTATGTCTGCATGCTGCAGCACGGCCTCCGTACACTCGGGATGCGCTAATACTTTTGCCTGAGGATGACGGACTTTCAGCCGTACGATTTCCTGTTCGGAGAATATTTCATGAACCTGGCAGGAGCCATTCCATAATTTTAGATTTCGACCGGTTTTTTTTGCGAGGTAAGCGCCCAGAAAGCGATCCGGTGCGAAAATAATGGGTTCATTTTTCGGCAGGCTGTTGATGATTTGTTCTGCATTGGATGAAGTGCAGATAATATCAGATAGGGCTTTTACGGCAGCCGAACAATTGATATAGGAAATAACCGTGTGATCTGGATATTGATTGACCCAGTTACCAAATTCTTCTGCGGGAGCTGAATCTGCCAGAGAGCACCCGGCCTCCAGATCAGGGATGAGTACTGTACGTTTTGGGTTTAATATTTTGGCGGTCTCAGCCATGAAATGTACTCCGCAAAACAATATGACATCGGCAGAAGTACTCTGTGCCTGACGGGCCAGGGCCAGGCTGTCACCCATGAAGTCTGCAACATCCTGGATATCCGGCTCCTGGTAAAAGTGTGCCAGAATCACCGCATTTCGTTCTTTTTTAAGTCGTTCCAGTTTTGTAAATATATCTTCCATTTATTTCATCAATTATTACTGAAGAATGTGGGGAAATTTACACTTCCCCCAGATGAATTGTGAAATCGAAATATGCTTTTAACCAGGAATTTAACTTATTTCGCAGAGTGGGTTACTTCCCTTTTCGTCTCAAGGGAGTCAGCCACAATTTGAGCGATGTCTCTGACTTTCATAGAATCTTCCCTGCCCTTGATCTTCATGGCATCATCCAGCATGATTAGACAGAAAGAACAGGCTGTTGCAACAGTATCGGCACCGGATTCCATTATCTCTTCGAATCGATTTACGTTTGCTCGAGAACCGATCTCCAAATCGTGCCACATATTGCCGCCGCCTGCCCCGCAGCAGAAACTGTTCTCATGATTTCGCGGGAGCTCGGTAAAACTGCTATCCGTAGTTAAACTGCTGCCAAGGACTTCCCGGGGCGCTTCATAAATCTGGTTGTGTCTTCCAAGATAGCAGGCATCATGATAGGTTATTTGGCCTGACAGGTTTCTCGCAGGAGAGAGTTTTCCCTCGGCAATCAGCTGCCGGATGAACTCGGAATGATGAACCACCTTGAAATTTCCATCGAAAGCCGGGTATTCATTTTTAAGCGTATTGAAACAGTGTGGGCAGGGAGTGACGATGGTGTCAAATTCATAGCGCTTGAGTGTTTCGATATTCTGCAGTGCCATGGTTTCGAAGAGATATTCTTCGCCAAGTCGGCGGGCTGAATCACCGGTACAAGATTCCTCGGTGCCCAGTACAGCATAGTTGATCCCGGCTTCCTCCATGATTTTGATCATAGCGACGGCAACCTGCTGATTCAGGGGGTCATAGGCACCGGCACAACCCACCCAATACAGCACATCTGCTTTTTCCTTTTGTGAAAAGAGTGGCACAGTAAGACCGGCATCCGCAGCCCATTTCATACGGTCATTTTTTGGGAAACCCCAGGGATTACCGGTACTGAGCGTTTTTTCCAGACTGTCACTGGCCTGTCCCGGAGGTTTGCCCTCGGACAGTACCAGATAGCGGCGCATATCGACAATAGTGGGCACATGTTCGATGAGGACGGGGCATTCCTCCATGCAGGCACCGCAGGTAGTACACGACCATAATTCATCTTCAGTGATGGTTGTGCCAATCAGATCCTTTTTTTCAGCCGTACCCAATTCATCGGCGTAAAGATTGTGCCGGATATCGGTGATGATTTTCATAGGTGACAGCGGTTTTTCAGTTGCATTGGCGGGACAGACCGTCGTGCAGCGGGCACACTCTGTACAGGCCACAGAATCCAGCAGCTGTTTCCAGCGGAACTCTCTTGGATGGCTTACTCCCAGCGAGAGGTTTTCAATATCCGCCTCCGGGTCTTCCATGATCTTGCTGACATACATGGGACGCAGACGGCCACGCTGCCCGCGATTCGTGAGGGCTACATTCAGCAGTGCCGCCAGGGCATGAAACATTTTTGTGAGCGGCAGCAAGGCAATGAACAGCAGCGCTGACAGGGTGTGGAACCACCACAGGATAAGCTCAAGATGCTGCCAGGTCGGTGCAGAAAAAACCTTTGAGAGTGGATACCCAACCCAGGAATATTCAGCGGATGGAGGTTGATAAACAGCCAAACGTGCGGCTTCGGCAAAAAACCCGCCTACGGCCAACAGCAGCAGGAACAGAATTATTCCTGAATCACCGAGAAAATTTCCTCTGCCTGAAAAACAATCGTGGGGCAATTTTTCAGGTACGATAACCCTTCTTCGATAAATGGCGAGGAATAGGCCGGCAATCAGCATCAGACCGGCAGCATCGTTCAATGAGGCAAACCAAGGTGTGTCGAGCTGCGGCAGGAGATTCGTCAACCAACCCCGGGCAACGAAAAAATCAACTGATGTAGCAAAGAAAAGGATAAAAAATCCCCAGGCTAACAAGAAGTGCATCAGGGCAGGGTAGGCAAACCGTTTGCTGAAGACCCGTTTCTGGAAAATTCCGAATGTCAATCCATTAATGAAAAATTCCCCTAAACCGATCTTCGAGTCAGGATCGGCTTTACCGGAAAAAGCCGCCCATAATTTCCTCATGTTATAGAAAAAATAAAGGACTGCCAGCAGTGCTACAAGGTAAAAATAAGCTGGATAGGCGTACTGAAATTCATTCATTTTCATAGACTCCTATTTTTCGGTGGATAACCCGGTATCAAAAATATCTCCTCTGTCCAGAGTTATGGTCGGCCATTCATTTATTTGATGGTGCACTAGATCGATACAAGTCAAATGCTGCCAGATAAAATCGGTATGGACTTATTTTCTTTGCTTTATGGATTCTGTGAGTTTTGGAACAATCTCGAATAAATCGGCCACAATTCCAATATCCGCAATCTCAAAGATAGGAGCATTTTCATCTTTATTTATGGCGATGATTTTGTTTGCACCCTTCATTCCGACCTGATGCTGTATCGCACCGGATATCCCAACGGCAAGATAGAGTTTTGGAGTCACAGTTTGTCCGGACGAACCAACCTGACGTTCATGGGGCAGCCAGCCATAATCAACTACCGGCCGTGAACAGCCGAGTTCAGCAGACAGGGCATTCGCCAATTCTTTCACGATGTGAATATTTTCTTCTTTACTGATCCCTCTGCCGACAGAGA
Organism: uncultured bacterium; assembly: GCA_964543505.1. Taxonomy (GTDB): domain Bacteria; phylum Fidelibacterota; class Marinisomatia; order SCGC-AAA003-L08; family JACNLC01; genus JAADGM01. The sequence goes on from CAZIYQ010000004.1 coordinate 27,016, forward strand.
CAATCACCTTTGCACGGCTCAAATCAACAGAGCCTTTGGCTTCCTGATATTTTTCACCGGGTCGGATGGTCATGGGGACAGAACTGATGTCAATTTGGATTTGGCGAACTTCAGCTGTGCCATTTTCAATATCATCAGCCCTGAAAGCTCCGGACTGGAAAGAGATAAGGGCGGGATTGTCAAAGGCCATGTCAGCATTGATCTTGCCCTGGGATATCTGCCTCGTAACGGTGAAATTGGGTTCTGTTTTGTAGGCAATACAATCGACTATAAAGGGCATTTTGAGTCGGGCACTGAGGCGCGGAACCCAATCCCTTACTTGATAAGTATGGCCGAAGGTCACCACATCCGGTTTTTCAGTTGTGATAATCCCCGATAGGGCTTCGATATAATAAAGTGGGTTGTAATCTTCCAGCTCAGTGGCGGAGACGTTCAGGATTTCTTTTAAATTAATCTTTTTAAGTTCATCCGGAACTGTACCGAAGACAACAGCAGTTACACTGCCAGCGGTTTCAGCAGCCAGTTTCTGAGCTCCGGCGAGAGCCTCCACTGACATTTTGTTCACGACGCCATTGTCTTTTTGTATAAATGTGAAGATATTCATGATTAATCCTATAAAACTTTAATTTCATTTTCAAGCTTATCGGTCAATTGTGCCACAATTTCTTCTGTGGACCCGGAGAGGTAAACCGTCTCTTTGGTTTTCTCGGGGATGTACAATTTTTTAATTTTTAAGACCGACTGAAAATCATCCATGTTCAGGTCCGCGGCTGTAAGCGTTGAGATGGGTTTTTTCTTCATCATCATGATCCCCCGTAAGGAGGCATAACGAGGTTTATTAATTCCGGATTGAATTGTCAGGGAGGCGGGGAAATCCAGCTCTGTCCAGCGAAACCAGCCCGCTTCCAACTCACGATTGACTTTTATTTTAGTCTCGTCGATCCATTCTGTGGCAACCACCATTGAGGCGTGGGAGGTGTTTAGAAATTCAGCAAGGATCAAACCGGTCTGGGCATTACTGGAATTATCTGATTGCAGTCCGGAAAAAATGAGGTCACAATTTTCCTCTTTTAAAACCTGGGCCAGGAGTTTGGCTTTACCATAGGAGTCGAGATTTTCAAATTTAGGATCGGTGATGAAAATCCCGCGGTCAGCACCCTTGGCCAAAGCATCCTTCACAACTTGCAGGGCACCATCTCTTCCGATTGTGCAGACGATCACCTCGCCGCCATGCGCCTCTTTCAGCAGGAGCGCTTCTTCGAGAGCGTAACCATCCGTTTCATTTGTAGTCCAGGTAATGCCGTCATTTTTAAGGGATATCTGATCCTCTGCGATGACAACCGGTGAATCTCCATCCGGCACCTGTTTAACTAAAACACAAATCTTCATTTAACCTCCAATATTGAACAGTTCCAATTTCTATCAACCTGTAAAATTACTTTAAAACACGATTTGAGAGTCCTGTATTTTAAAAAGAAAATCACCTAGAATTCTATGTATTATATCGCAAATATTAGCTATAAAGTCAATTTTATTACAATTTATTTCATGGAAATTGACCCATTGGAAGTTTAGATTTAAAGTCAATACACTGATGAAAACATTATAAATGAACCGAAAATATTTCCAATTACTGTTACTTTCAGTACTCTTGTTTGGGGAGAACACCTTATCTGCAAAGGGGATAAGTACGAGTTTTTCTGAAACGGAAACTGTGAAAACCGGATATGCAGCCCGGACAGATCATCCTCCTCAAATTGATGGTATTCTGGATGAAAGTGCGTGGAGTATGGCAATCCCACTGACAGATTTTCTCCAGGAAGACCCGGATAATCTGGCACCACCCACAGAAGCAACCGAAGTTCGAATTTTGTACGATGACAATTATATTTATTTTGGTGTCAGGATGCTTGATCGTGAAGCAGATAAAATTACACGCCGACTCTCAAAGAGAGATGATTGGGAGGTTGGGTTTGAGGGCGCATCAGATTGGTTTAGTGTGGATCTTGACAGCCGCTTTGATCATCAAACAGGATTTGTATTTGTGGTCAATGCCGCTGGTGTGCAGGTAGATGCCATGATCTTCGATGATTCTGATTTTGACGGCGAATGGGATACGGTCTGGGATGCTGAAGTCGATTGCGATGCAGAGGGCTGGAGCCTTGAAATCAGGATTCCTTTTTCAATCCTGCGCTTCACGTCAGGGCAGGATATGACCTGGGGGATGAACCTCAGCCGCTACATCCAACGAAAAGACGAGATGATTACCTGGAATGCCCAGGCCAGGGGAATTCGGGGATTGTCCTCCAGATTTGGGTTACTCAAAGGCCTTAACAATATTCCTGATCCAAAACAGTTCGAAATTAAACCTTATTTGTTATCAGGGCTCAGCGATAAAAAATACGATCTGCTGGATGATCCACAACAAATCGGCAGTTCACGCAATATGGAAACCTACCATAATTTTTTAAAGAATATGGGTCTGGATTTGAAATACGGTATCGGCAGCAATTCGACTATGGATGTTACTGTAAACCCTGATTTCGGGCAGATTGAAGCGGACCCGGCTGAAATTAACCTGACGTATTTTGAGACCAGGTTTCGGGAAAAACGACCATTTTTCATGGAGAACTCCACAATTTTCGATACGCCGCTTGAGATTTTCTATTCCAGAAGAATTGGTCAGGATAACGCCATGATCAAAACCGCTGGAAAAATTACCGGGAAAACGCCCGGAAACTATTCGTATGGAGTTTTGGGAGCATTAACAACTCCCGACAATGATAATAATTGGGGAGACCGGTTTATCAAGGGCAGGAATGATCAGTTTTTCGTAGCGCGCATCTTGAAAGATATCCTGCATGGGAATTCATATCTGGGGCTTCTCGGGACTCACACACATGACGAAAACGGCTCTGCCAGTGTTGTGTCTTCAGATGGTTTTGTATCTTTACACGATAATCAGATCATGCTCGAATACCAAATTGCCGGCAGTGATAATGGCAGCGAAAAGGGTTTCGCCGCCGTTAGCGAAATATCGTATAAAAATCCAAGTTTCTATCGTGTCTGGCTGGATTTGGACCACTACGACAAAAATTTTGACATTCACCAGGCAGGGTATAACAGAAGAAATGATCTCAGAGCCCTCGAAAGCGGAATAGATTTCCGCAGGCAGGACCCCTGGAAATTCATCAAACATGCAAGCCTTCGATTTGGATATGGGCGGAGTGAAAATATGAACCGAATGCTGCTGAGGCAACAACTCGATGTAGATTATAACGTCAGACTTATGAATAATTGGGGATTTGGAGGCGGATTCAACAGCACCCCCGACCTGTACAGTGACAGGACGACCTATGATTGGGATACCGAAGAACTAGGCCCTGCCGTAAAATTGCCATCGACAAAAGGTGGATATCTGTATATCAATTCTGATTTCAGGAAACCCGTGAGGCTGAGTGTCTCCGGCGGATTCGGTCTTAACAGGTTAGATGACTTAGGTTGGAACCATAATATTTCGATTGATATGAGACCTGCAGAGTTCATCGATGTTTCCCTGAGTGGAAATTTTGGCCAATCCCATGAGACGTTTCACTGGTTGGAATCAGTAATGGATGTCTCTGATCAGACACATTACATGTTTTCAGAGTCGGATAATCACAGAGAAGTATACACGCTGCAGGTATCCGGCAATATCAGCCGAGATATCAGCCTGCAGTTTTATTCAGAATATTTCAAGAGTAACAATGAGTTCAGCCATTACAGCGAATTGACAACTGCAAAACAGTTTCCTGTTATAACAGCTTACAATCCTTACAGCCTGGTACCAGGGTCAGAAGAATATCTCGATCCAAATCTGGATGTGAATTTTTTCTCCAAATACACCAGTTTGAATACAAACTTTGTGGTCAGATGGGAGTATCGGTCAGGGTCCATTTTATATTTTGTTTATTCGGTCAGCAAACAGGTCAATGGGGAAAAATTCAGGAATATTGGTAATTTTTTAAGGTTTAACGAAGCTGGCGAGTTTCAGGAAATCTACTACACCAATGCCCTATTTTTTAAAATTGACTATTGGTTTAACCTGTGAGGGCAGATTCTATTATTATTCTGATTGATTCAGCCGACAAAGCTGATTTCTCATAGCTCTCGAAAGCATTGAGCTGATTTGAGTCCAATTTGGCTTGAGTTTGATGACCAAGTCAGGTTTTATTTGCGGTTTAGATTTATGATGCGCTTTACCGTTTTAACGACGGTATTAATCGTGATGTCAATTTCTTCGGTCGTGTTGAATCTGCCTATCCCGAAGCGGATAGCCGAATAAGCCTGCTCATTCGTTCGGCCGATAGCTTTCAGTACATAAGACGGCGCTATCGTCGATGAAGTACAAGCAGACCCTGCAGAAACAGCGATATCGGTCATTCCCATGATCAGTGCTTCACCTTCAGCGCCCCTGAAGCACAAATTCAAATTTCCCGGCAGCCTGAGCTTTGCATGTCCGTTCAACAGGATGTTTTGAATTTCTGCTGAAATACCATCCAATAATTTCTGACGCAACTTGAGGATTTTTTTCCCTTCATCCTCCATTTCTGCAGTGGCAATGTTGCAGGCTTCGCCCAGCCCAACAATCAAGGGCACAGGAAGGGTCCCTGAGCGGATTCCATTTTGATGACCGCCCCCGGTAATCTGGGGTTGGATTTTTACGCGGGGGTCTCTACGGCGGATAAAAAGAGCTCCGATCCCTTTGGGTCCATAGATTTTATGAGCAGAAATGGAGAGCAGATCAATGTGCATACTTTGGACATCCACAGGAATTTTCCCAACGGATTGAGCGGCATCCACATGGAAAACCACATTATTTTCGTGACAAATCCTGCCAATATCAGCAATTGGCTGGATGACGCCTATCTCATTATTGGCATGCATTACCGATACCAGAACTGTTTTACCGGTAATGGCTTTTCGAACTTTTTCTGGATCGAGCATACCCTCACTATCAACACTCAGGTGGGTCACTGAACTGCCTTGACGGGCCAGATCAGCACAGGTATCCAATACCGCTTTGTGCTCCGTAGTGACGGTGATGATGTGGTGCCCTTGATCACCGTACATCCGGGCGATACCTCTTAAGGCGAGATTGTTGGATTCGGTTGCTCCGCTCGTGAAAACAATCTCACTTGAGGAAGAATTGATCATATCTGCAATCTGCTCCCTGGCAATTTCAACAGCCTCATTGGCGACCCATCCAAAATAATGATTTCTGCTGGCTGGATTGCCGTAATGTTCAGTGAAATAGGGCATCATCACCTCAAGCACCCGTTTGTCAACGGCAGTGGTGGCCTGATTGTCCAGATAGATTTTATGTTTCAATTGTCTCTTTTCTGTGAATGGGTTTCTTGGAGATTTCATCGATGAAATCCTCGTAAAATTAGGAAAATTGTTTCAAAGTCGTTGATAAAAATATTCAGCCCTGCCCTTTCCGGTCAAAATCATGCTGAGAGAAATTATTCTGTGGGATTTGTAACGATTACAAAAATCACACCAATATTTAATTTCAACCTTCTTAATTTTCGTTACAGGAATTTTAAAGTATTCGACGGGTTATCAATTATTAGAAGAATCACATTCGATGGATGGATCAATTCATTTAGATCAGAGCCCCGTAAATAAATTCATTAACAGTGACAATTTCCAAATTTGAGGGATAATAATATGCCTGACAAAAATCCGGTCAAATGGGTGTTCGTACTGGGTGGTGTACTTTCCGGACTGGGGAAGGGCATCGTTTCTGCCTCGCTGGGTTATCTGCTTAAATCCAGAGGGTTAAAGGTCACTATTCAAAAACTGGATCCCTATCTGAATGTCGATCCCGGTACCATGAATCCCTATCAGCACGGAGAAGTTTTTATTCTGGATGACGGTTCGGAAACAGACCTCGATCTTGGGCATTACGAACGATTTATCGATGTAAATCTTCGATCGGACAATACCACATCAGCAGGTCGCGTTTATTGGGATGTATTGGTCCGTGAGCGCCATGGCGACTATCTTGGGGAGACGATCCAGGTAATTCCGCATATTACTGATGAGATCATACGCCGCATTGAGGGTGTCAACCGTGAGGGTGATTACGATGTAGTGATCACGGAGGTCGGTGGTACCGTTGGAGATATCGAAGGCAGACCGTTCATGGAGGCCATTCGTCAGTTTTGTTTGAATTCCGGCCGGGAAAATTCTCTCATAATTCACACGACTTTGCTGCCCTATCTTAAGGCGGCAGGTGAAATGAAAACAAAACCAACCCAGCACAGTGTCATGCTGCTAAGGGAAATCGGTCTGCAGCCGGATATGATTGTCTGCCGCACCGAATGGAAGCATCATCTCGATGATAAACTCAAACAGAAAATTGGTTTATTCTGTAATGTCCAGCCTGGGATGGTCTTCGAATCACCCGATGTTGACACGATTTATGAAATCCCTCTGGTCTTACATTCGCAGGGTTTTGATACTCAAATTGCTAAGAGGCTGAATTTTTCGGATGAATTGAAATCGCACAACAATATTGAATATCTCCAGAAGTTTATTTCGGTGTTTAAAAAACCGAATAAAAAGGTGAATATTGCCATTTGTGGGAAATACAATGGCCTCCACGACGCCTACAAAAGCATACTCGAGGCCTTTATTCATGCGGTAGTT
>CAZIYQ010000005.1:0-29221 GCA_964543505.1 uncultured bacterium
TAGTCGCTTTCCTGGTAAGCCTGGGATCTGCAGGGTAATCCTTGGCGAAAACACCTCATCAATTAGAGATTTTAAAAAATGCTGGCGTTGTGGTTGTTGGTGATCAGGGATTTGTGTATTGTTTGAAAGGAATTGCAGATTTTATCACGAGCGGTGATGTGAGAATTATTCAGCCTGTCGCTTTCACTGAAAGACAAAAGAGTAAAACCGTTTCAGAGGTCGATGCCCAGCTTTTCTGTGCAGAGTGTCAAATTAACAAATCCCTGAATCGGGAGGAACTGGAATCCGGTCTGGCAAAAAGAGGAACCCAAACCCTTATTACCGGACCAAGGTCAAGGATTAGAATTCACATCCACACTGCAGATCCCGAAGGATTCTTTACCTATTGTAGCGGATTCGGTCCAGTCACCCGCCGAGTGATGATTCCAATTCCGAATAAAATCTCTAAACACCCGTTGCGGAAAAAGGCAATTGCAATTGTTACCGATTCCGTTGCTGATTTCAAAGACTCAAAAAATCAGGATGTTTTTATTGTACCCGTTCGTTTTAATTTCGGCAGGAAGAGTTATATCGATAAAATATCCATGACCACTGCGGAATTCTACAACGAATTACAGACAAATCCTGTGCATCCCAAAACCTCTCAACCGGCACCTGGCGATTTTAAGAAAATTTATCAATATTTATTTGAACATTATAAATCGACTATATCCATACATCTTGCTGATGTACTGAGTGGCACATTTCAGTCCGCACGACATGCTATTGAGCAAATTCCTGGTAATCGCATCAGTCTGCTGGATTCATCAAGTGTTTCTGTCACAGAAGGGTTGCTGGTTACGGCTGCGATTCAAGCTGCAAAGTCGGGTAAATCACGGAAATTTATTATTGAACATATCGAGTCCTTAAAATCGGGAACCCGACTTTTTGCTGCATTAGCAGATTTGAGTTATGCGGTGAAAGGTGGTCGAGTCCCGGGATTTGTCAATTCGATTTCAAAATTCCTCCACCTAAAACCAGTGTTGTCCACATTAGAAAATGGACAATTAAAACCAATTGGTGTGTTATTTGGGAATCGTAATATTCCGCGTAAGCTGTGTCGCTTTTTGTTGAGGCGAATAGACTCCGACCTGCCTTACCGGGCAATTGTCGGTCACTCGAACTCACCGGAACTCGGAAGACGAATGGTGAAAATCCTCAAACAAAAGCTGCCGCAAATCCAGGAGGTATCGTTGATCGAAATTGGCGGTGGACTCGGCGTTCATACAGGACCCGGTGCACTGGCGGTGGGATTACAGGAATTTGTACAAATTAAATAGGATAGAGAGTTGGATGCTATTTTAAAATTATTGATCAGCTATTTTATTGGATCAATTTCCGGAAGTCTGGTTGTCGGGAAAATCAAAGGTGTGGATATTAGAAAATCAGGAAGCAAAAACGCTGGCGGAACAAATGCATTTCGGACACAGGGATTATTATTTGCATTGGTTGTTGTTGTAATCGACATCGGAAAGGGCTTTTTGGCAACTGCCTACATTTCACAGCTTGATATACCATTGGCTGCAGGTAGTTCAGGGATGAACACAAGTTTACTAATGGTCTTATGTGGTTTATCAGCCATTTTAGGTCATGTTTATCCTATATTTTTTGGGTTCAAAGGTGGTAAAGGAGCCGGTACAACCGTCGGAATGATTGCAGCAATTTCATTTCCGCTGGTCCCAATAATGGTATTAATCTGGGGTCTAATTCTTGTAACAACCGGTTATGTTGGGCTGGCCACAATGTGTACAAGTATCTCTATTCCAATTCTGGCAATCCTACTGAAAGTTGAAACCCCTTACTTGGTACCAGCTTCAATTTTTATTGCTCTGTTCATCATTTTTACACATCGCGCCAACATCCACAGAATGCTGCACGGAGAAGAAAACTGTTTTGAAAAAGCGATGATTTTTAAGAGGCGATCCTAAACTCAAACTAATGCAAATCTACGGTGTCTGCCTGCGTAATACTTTCTTTGCAGGACTCTAATCCCGAATATGAATTCGCGCATCGCTTTGATGAGGGTTAAAACCAAGATCTATTGCAATGGTACCAAGAGATGAAGCAAAAAACCTGAAGCCAAAGCCATAGCCCACAAGTCCATTTGCTATTTTGAGGTTCCCGGGGGAGTTTGCTCCATAACCATAATCCAGAAAAATGACAAAATCTGCGCCGACCTCAATACCCTTGAGATCTTTTTTCTGTAATAGTGTTTGCTGAACCTCCAGGGTTTGATAAACCAAGTCCTGTACCTGAATTTGATCGGTCGCGGAAGAGACATTTTCTGAGGGAATATTATAGTACCCTCTTACGAATTCTTTTCCACCCAAATACAATTGTTGGAAAATTGGCAGTTTTCCTTTGGTCTGCAGAATGACTCTGCTTTTTAGGGAGATTACCGGCTCCCCTTTTTCCCACCAAAGTTTGTGATAATAGTTACCCATCAGGTCGAGTCTATTGATGGAAGCTGATCCAGATAAACCAATGTCAAATGTCCACGTACATCCCGCTATAATTCCCATCGTGGGATCCCAATAAATATCCCGGGTATCGTATAAATACCCCATCGTCAGCTCTGCATATCGATAACGTGTTAGGTATTCTATGGACGTTATATCAAAATTATCATCTGTAAGTTGAAGATCTCTCTGTTTGAGGGCTCCAAGAAAAGAAAATTTATGGATATGCCTAATCTCAAATCCGGAACCAATTTGCAATTTCCTTAATCTAATACCGATTGGGTAGGCATCGTCATCTTTGTATTGATCAGCGACGGAGAAAAATATAGACCCGCGATTTCCCCAAAGCCAAGGGTCAAAAAAATCGAGGAAATAGGAGGTAGTATTACCCTGGGTTCCGCCTGCCTCCAGCCGTTCGTTTAACCCTCTAAAGTTTGAATAAATCAGCGTGGCGCCATAGGTCCACCCTTTAACGCCCTTATTCTCATTGTATTCTATCGTAGGGATAGGGAATATCCGTAACGCTTCCACCACTAATATGACATAGACTGAGTCTTGTCGGAATACATCTACTGTTGAAAATATTCCGAGGTTATAGATGCGGTTTCTGTCAGACTGAGCAAATTCAGAATCAAATTCTCCCGGTATGGGTTGTTGGACCTCCCTGAGAATTATGTTCGGTCGGGTATTCATATTACCAATAATCCGAATCTCTGATAAATTTTGTTGGGACCCAACAAGAATAGACACACAGCTGATCAGCAATAACAAATTCAATTTCACGTGATAAATGCCCGGTGAGGACTTAATTCAAGCTTATACTCAAATTTATTCAAATTTAAATACCGGATGTATTGCCTTTGAAAGGAATTTATGGAAATCAATTGTAACACGAGTTAAAAATACTAAAAAAATAGCCCCTGAAACAGGGGCTAATTTATTGGGCTAAGAATCAAATATATTAACTTTTTCGACCTCTTGCCATTTTTGATCGGGAAACATCGCCATCCTTGTCGATGAAATACAGATATCCACTTTCTCGTTTTACGCCGGCATTACCAACCTGTTCTGCTTGTCCGCCTTTATTGTCACCGCGTGCCATTTTCGAGCGCCAAACATTGCCATCTTTACCGAGATAGTAAAGATATCCACTTTCTTTTTTTACTCCAGTTGTTGCGACTTTTTCTGCCATTAATATGTCTCCTTAAATGAAAATTGATAAATATCACACTCCAAAAGCCGTTAATAGTATGGATTCCTCGTCGATACAGTCAAGTATTTTGTTTAATTATAACTGAAATTTAAACATTCTTAACTCAATTAACATGCCATCGGGGCAAAAGATGGCATGTTTTTAAAAATAAATTGAGGATTCATGAAAATTATACTTAAAAATATTTTCAATTTCCCAAAAATCAAGCAATTTTTCAGTTATATCTTGTCGGATTTGTAATTGAGTGTTACAATCCTTGGAACAAGTAGATCTGATGTATGAGCCTTAATTGTACGATAAAATATTATCGTACTAGAAATTGAAACCTGATTGTAGTCCGTAGGGGAATTGAACCCCTATTGCAGGAATGAAAATCCTGAGGCCTAACCGTTAGCCGAACGGACCAATTTTAGCCGGAAAAATTATCCACAATCCCAAATATGAACCAACTATTTCTTTATCCCATTAATTGATAAAATAGTGGAAATTGCAAATGACACTATCTACCTTAAAATAAATCCCTCCGGTGTTTTGCACCAGAGGGATTTACACGTAAAGAAACAGAGTGAAATGTGTTTTTAAAAGCCGAACCAGACTCCCACTGATGCTGACGCACCGCTCGGAGCATCAGGGCTGCCACCAGAAACATCAAAATCGAAGGGCTGTTCTCTCCACTGATCATCGATTGACCAAGTATATAAGTAGCCGTAAGAACCGTGCACTCCAAGCCAGTTATTGATCCTGACAAGTAAGCCCACAGAAGGATTAATAACCAGGTAGGATTTTTCATATTTTGCATACCAGTTAATCCCGTTATTCAAATCTGTCCCTTCCCAACTGTAATCTCCATCTGTCTGTGCGATTTCTATGAAGGTGCTTCCGCCTCCGATGAGTGTGCCCATATCCAGAACCACTCTATTCGAAAACAATGCTACTTTTTTTACAACCGTCACACCACCAAACCCAGATTCAATGTTTAAAGTGCGCTTAACATTCAGTGTCGAATCAGGAATATTAGGAATTGCAGTTAAATAGGAAATATTCCTGTTATATTTAAAACCTGCACCCTTTCCACCGATGAACCAACCGTTACCGATATTGCCCATACCACCTCCACCAATGAATATTGCATCACTAACGGGCCCAAAACCATAACCTGCAATAAGATTATTGATTATGTCGAAGTTATAATCGATTCGAGTAGCTTCAACAAACCCACCACCATATCCCGGGGTTAATTTATGACCTTTCCCAAATTTTATTACCTCATCCTCATAATAATGCGAATCCTTACCTTCTATTTCGGTAAAGGTAAGTTCTGTCGTCAGGATATCTTCATTTCTAAAAAAGGTAACTTGAACAGTGTCTCCGGTTTTTTGACTATCGCGTAGGTTCAGCAAATGGCTTTCATAACGTACTTTTTGACCGGCAAATTCCATGATAATGTCATCTTTTACCAATCCAGCACGATCTGCGTTGCCACCACTAACTACACCAGTAACAAGCACACCATAACAATTTGGGTAATGCATTTGATAGGCCTTTTCGAAATCAAGATCTTCAATGTAGAGTCCAAGTTTCGGTGTTTGATCTGAATAATTTAAGTCATTTAAGGAGGGGATTGGAGGAATGGGTGGAATTGGTTGACCGTTGTCGAGAGACTGCTCTAATTTCTCTCCCCATTTATCCATGTCTTTGCCCCATTCCTCCAACTGTAGATTAGAATCTTGTTTTTTGTTGTCCTGCAGCGAGACTTTTAGTTCTAACTTCTGCTGATCTCTTGCGGATAACATGTCCATCCCGATTAATGTTGATAATGTTAAAAATCCGATTATTTTTATTATTTGTTTCATTGTATTCCTCTTTATCCTTTCTGCTTATGTTATGTGGTGCCACGAAGCAAAGGCCATACCGTATCGCTTTGATTACCAGTAACTCAATTAGGAATTAGCCTCTAGCAATTTTCTGTTATTTTTTCAATTGATACAAATAAATATCATTTTGATATGAATTATGGAGATATGATATAGGGTTAACCCGTGGTTTAGGTGCCAATTCTACTTCATCCAGATTAAATTCAGACTGCCTGCACCAATGGATACGGAAAAATATATCGTATTTTCGCCCTTTTTAAAATTTGCACTGCGATACTCATCATCGCTTATTTTTTCGAAATCATCCAAGTCCACACTTGATAAAAATGAACCATCATATTCAACCACAACATTGGTTCCCTGTGGTATCCGAATATCCATGGATCCTAAGCCAATAGAAATATCAACATTAATATCATGCTGTAGATTACCACCAAAGCCCAGATCCATGGAGCCCAGCCCACATTCAAAATCCATATTAGTTGTGTTTATATTGGCAAGATTGATAATATTAATGGAGCCCAGACCATTATCAATATCTACCTTTTCACATTTTATCTGATTATAATGCTCACCAAAATTGACACTCATATCCCCTAAACTGGAATCCATGATAAACTTTGAAATCTTCAGGCCATCCAGGTTGAGGTGGCTTTCCCCCAGATCAACATCGACGGACATTTGGAGTGGGCATTGGGGTGTTACGTACAGTTCACACTCATTTGATTTTTCACCTCTGCCATTCTCATGATCGGACCATTCAAATTCAAAATCAGTCTTTGCATCGAGAATACCGGTCTGTCCATATTCATTATATTCCAACTGTGCATCCGTATATTTTTGGTTGTATTTCAGGTATCCGGTAATGGCAAGATCGTCGTTGCCCTTTTCCAATAATAAGTCTCCCATGCCAAAGTCAATTGTTACTTTCATCGATTGAATGTCGCCAAGAGGTTCATTCAAAGTCAGAATTTTCTCATTGCTCATGCTCAAACCGATGACTACATAAAAGATTAAAATTGAATATTTCATCGTCTCTCCTTATTCCTAAATATCATTGAGGATTAGATTGATAGTAACTCCCCTGTCTCTGTGCTTCCCAACTTGTGTGGTGATGTCAAGTCTAACATCACTGTCACCAAGACTAATACCTGCTGATTCACGACCGGTATACCCCTGGAATTTTTTAATGAAATCTTTATCAAGGGTATCCTCACTATAATTCCAGGTTGTACCCCTTTCGTAAAATACAGAGCAATGCTTGAAAATGATTTCAGAGGAAACCAAAAGAAAATGATCACCGCTGAATTCTTTCCAGTTATAACCCCGGAGACTGCCCAGACCCCCAAGATAAAATGTTTGTTGCGGCCCAAAGTGATCACCAATGATTCCCCCATATCTTGCACTAAAATGAAAGCCAATTTCATCAGCAAATGGGACAAAAGAATCAAGCCTAAATTCGTCTTTTGTGTAATCAAAATCTGACTTTGAGGTTGTACTTGTATGTGTGTACTCAATAAGCATCGTCATATGATCATCCTCTTTCCAGCGATAGCTTCCTCCTATACCTACTTGATAATTATAGGCTACATCGCGGCCATCCTCAATTTGATAGCCTGCTCTAAATTCTTTATCGCCACCAAACATGGACCAATCGGCAACCTTATTCATAAACGATTGATCTTCATCCTCGTATTGCATTCCTAGAGATAATAGCTTTGGTAGCCTGAAATTAGCCCCTGCCGTAAATCCTTCAGTATAGTACCAATCTAAGAAATCCTCATGAATGAAAAAAGCTGCAAGAGAGTTTGCTCCGTCACTAAATCGCCAGGTATCGGCCGTCGCAGCACGTGAGTATCCTTCCACGAATAATTCCAGCTGTTTGTCGTGGAATAGCTGATCAAGACCTAATACGCCATAATATTTGTTACGGTGAAAGGATCGTCCAACACCACCATAAAAAGTTGCTCCCCGAATGTAACTGCTTTGAATAAATAAATTGGCTTGGAGGTAAACTCCTTCCTGCCGGTTATATCTAAGCCAGCCATCATCTGAGTAAGGATCAGACCTGAATGTGAAGATTGATTCTTCCTCTTCCAGTTCTTCTGATTCCAGCTTTTCATCTGATTCTTTTTTCCTACTGAAAGCCCAGGTGTCTTCATTTAATTCTATTATTTGTCCCCTAACCTGGGCCGATGAATTCTTTTGCAGATCTCCACCCAGTACAATGAGCCGCCCATTGATAACAGCCGTTGAAAGCAATTCAACATCTCCTCCAATGATCGTGATTTCACCATTCACTGTGCCTGCCACTTTCAGATCACCACCAATAATTTTCAGATCTTTATTAACGGTTTCTCCCTCATTAATTTCGTAATCATGCAGGATTTTGACAACATTCCCGGAATTTTGAACATCAGGCAAATCGATGTCTCTCGTCAAATTGGATTGTTTTTGAGTCCCAGCTAATAAAAAGGCTGAACACAATAGAATGAAAAGTATTTTATTCACGCTTTCTCCCCTTGTTAATGATAATATTACCATTCGTTGTTTCGATATTAATCTCATGATCTTCATCCTCTGCTATGTACACTGCTTTGACCGGATGATCGCTGATTTGATGTAACACTTTGGAAATGATCTTTCCTTGTTGACTAATCGCCTCAATGGCTGTATTTCCACCATAATAATCCATATTGATATTTCCATTTTCGCAATAGATTGTTGATGAATGGCTAACTGCTGAATCCGGGTGAAAATTTTTCAGGGATAGATTACCGTTTAATTCTTCTGCTGATATGGACCCAGTAAGCGAATCAATAGTGGAATTACCGTCCAGATTTCTGATCTCGATTCGTCCATTAACGTCCTTGGCCACTAAATTACCACTCCCAATTTTACAAGAAACAGTCCCCCTTATGTCATTGAAGTGAATATTCCCACTGTTAGTGGTCAATTTTATTTTTTTAACTGTGAGTTTGTCAGCATTAATATTCCCACCGCCTGTTTTACAGAGTAGTTCTGACCCCGTACCTCCAGAGGCGGTGATGCTGCCATTCAGTGTGGTAGCTCTGATACTCCCTTGAGTGGAACTAAGTGCAATATCTCCACCTCCAGACAATAACTGCAGGGATCCTTTAGTTTGATTAACTTGAATGAATCCTCCGCCAGTATTGCAGTTAATATTCCCCACGGTGTTGTTTAATATTACGGTTCCTCCGCCCGTATTAATTGAAATGTCTGCGATAATATTGTCAGCCTTGATCTTACCGCCAGCGGATGAAATAGTCAGCTTTCCTCTTATATCAGATATATCAACATTCCCCCCCAAAATGTTCAAAATGATAGTGACGTTGGTGGGTACTTTTACGATATAATGAACACTTACGAGCTGATTTATGAGTTCATCAGGTTCAAAAATAACCACTGAGTCTAAAACGGTCAACTGGGCATCGATTATGGCTTCATTCGGTTCATTCTGTGAAGAAAATAACTGCTGTATATCAAGTTCGTTAGATTCATTACCCAAGATAACGATATCTCCAAATAATCCAATCAGGCTGACTTGTTCACCTTGCTTCAAAGAAGCTTTAAGATGCACGGTCTGTACGGCAGGGAGGAGTAATGAAATCATGGAAATGATCAGAATCAGCTGGGTCATTTAGCTATCTCACCTCCATTTGATGGTCCACCACCCAAGATTTTTTGAGCCGTATAACGAATCGATGAATTAGGATCTCGAATAGCAATGACCTCCAGCATCCTGCGAACATACTCATCTTTCGAAAAACGATCCAATTGGTTGACCGCCTTCAGTCTCAGGGGGACAGGATATTCGCCCATTGCCAACCCTAGTAAGGCCTGTTTGACAATCGGTTTTACACTATCTTTCAGTCCATCCAGCAATTCAAACTGAATGGCTAAATTGTTTTCGTCAAGTAATGCTCTTACGATTGTTCCGAGTGCTAAATCACTAGTAAATTCAGCCTTTACAAGTCCACTAACCAATTCTTGCCGTTGACCTTCATTTTTGGTTCGCTGCAACATGAAATGCAAAAGTTGTAATGTACTTTCGTCTTCAAGGGGACCACTGTAATAGGTATTGTTCTTTGCCGTAAGTTTGAATTTTAGATTCCCGGATGCCCAATCCGGCTGCACGAGCTGCACGTCCGTAACAGACCCCTGACTTAAGAGGTCTTCTAATCTGATTGGTGAATCCACTATCGGAATTTTTGATTGCCCCCAAAAATACCCAACTGTTAGAAATAGTACGGCAGCGGCAATTTGAATTATATACCAATTCGAACGGGCAGAAACCAATATTTGAGACAATTTAGCCCATAGAGATCGGTCTTCTAATTGACTAATTGCACCCATCAGCCGGTTTCTTTGAGAGTTTAACCAGTCCTCGTTGATTTTTATTTCATTGGCAAGAGTTTGTTTTATCTTATCATCTTCCATCATATAATCCGTTAGTTGTTAGTTCTATTTTTAGGGTCTCTCTGGTTCTGAAAAGATATTTTTTTATGGTGCCTTCGGTAATCCTTGTAATCCTAGAGATAAAGCTTATTTTATTATTCTCGAGGTAATACATGACCGCAACGGTTCTCTGTCTGTGGGGCAGCTTCCTCATGATTTGTAATAATTGCTGACATCCTCCGGACTCATGCGACACTGATTCAACCAATTGGGAGGGGATCATCGATTCGATATCATCCCATTGGTGTTTTTTCTCATGTTTGAGATAATTTAGACAGGTATTCACCGTCAGGCGATATAACCATGTATAGAATTCGCTCTTAAATTTATAGGAACCAATCTTTTTCCAGACTTTGATGAATATCTCCTGATAGAGATCTTCAGCATCTTCCTGGTTTTCCACTAGAGAAACGATCAACCGGGAGACTCTATCATCATAGAGAGAGACTAATTTTTTAAAAGCCAAATGGTCTCCCCGTTGGGTATTTCTTATATATTCTACGACTTGTGATTCCATGGATTTATATTAAATATAAGACAGCACAATTGTGCATAAGGTTGTCAAAAATAAAAAAGCCCCGAAAAATCGGGGCTTTTTTAAATATTATTTTATTTCAGTCAATTTACTTCGTAAACGCTGACTTGTTTTTTATCGCGGCCTTTCCTCTCAAACTTGACGCGTCCATCAATTTTTGCGAAGATTGTAAAATCGTTACCGAGTCCAACATTTGTTCCAGGGTGAATCCGGGTTCCATTTTGTCTTACGAGAATAGAGCCGGCTGTTACTACCTGGCCATCCGCTCTTTTAACACCAAGGAATTTAGCATTACTATCGCGACCATTTTTTGAACTTCCAACACCTTTTTTATGTGCCATAGTTATGCGTCCTCTTTTTCCGGTTTCTTGGCTTTGGCAAGATCATTAATTTTAATAATCGTATATTCCTGACGATGCCCTTGTTTTTTCTGATATCCTTTGCGCCGTTTCATTTTAAAAACGATAACTTTTTTATCACGTTTGTGTGATAGGATAGAAGCATCAAAACTCAACCCTTCAACATAGGGTTTACCAACTGATTTATTCTTGTCATCCTGGTAATAGAGCACCTTATCAAGGGTAACTTTATCACCCTCTGCCCCACCATTAATGTGGGGAACCTTGAGTTCCATACCGGGCTCGACCTTGAACTGTTTTCCTAAAAATTCTACTAAAGCGTACATTTCTAATTCCTATTTAAGCCTATAAACTTAGACTATTTTATATTTGCAGGTCAAGTTAAACCTCGTCCGTAACATCCATTTTTCGTTTTTTTGAAAAAACTTTGAATTCATCCGGTGCGAGATTGTCGTCTTCCTGGATTTCCAACAGCATCCAGTTTTCCCACATGAATCCCCGGATTACTTTATTTTTCGTTTCGTTTATGTATTTTGCAAGATTAGAATGAACTGAAATGATCAGACGACGGTCATTTGCTTTTGCCCGAAAACGTTTCAGCCAATTTTCCATCTTTGTAAGCACGGTTTCTTTGGAAGCTATCATTCCAAGACCATTACAGGTAGGACATTCCTCGTTAACCGTATTAAGCAATGATAAGCGTACTCTTTCTCGGGTCATTTCCAGTAATCCAAAAGCAGAGAATTCCGCCAGAGAAACTTTTGCTCTATCTTTTTTTAGTGCATGCTTGAATTCATCGTACACCTTGCGACGATTTTCCGCTTCAAGAAGATCTATGAAATCAATGACAATAAGGCCACCGGTATCACGCAGCCTCAATTGTCTTGCTACTTCTTTCGCAGCTTCTATATTAATTTTAAGTGAATTGTGTTCATGGTCTTTCTTACCAATAAATCTTCCACTATTAACATCGATGACCAGCATCGCTTCTGTTTGCTCGATTACCAGATGTGCCCCACTGTTCATCCAGACTTTGCGACGTAGCGATTTTTCAATCTGCTCTTCGATATTGTATTGATCGAATATGGATCCTTTACGCTTATGGTGCTGGACTTTGCTAACCTGATCCGGTAGGATATCTTTGATGAATCGGCTTATCCGTTTAAACACATCTTTCGAGTCAATCAGGATTTTTTCAATGTCAGGAGTAAACATATCGCGGATTACCTGATCGGCCGTTGCGAAATCCTGGTACACTATGACAGGGGCTGGTTTCTTTTTATAAGTGCTGTCGAGTTCCTGCCATTTATCCCACACCCTTTGAAAGTCGGATTCGATGACGCCTCTGTCCTTGCCTTCTGCTATGGTTCTGACAATTAACCCAAATCCATCCGGCTTAATCTCTTTGACGAGACGCCTCAGTCGGCGTTTTTCGTAACGATCGGATAATTTGCGGGAGATGCCTATTATGTTAGAGTTGGGAACCAGGACCAACAGGCTTCCCGGAATTGCAATATCGGTAGTGATCCGGGGACCCTTACCGGCATAGGGTTCTTTGATAACCTGAACTAGGATCTCATCCCCCTTTTTCAGATCTTTACCGGGGTCAAAATCACCATGCTTTGTTTTTGGGGAAGGGCTGGTGTGCGAATCCGTGTCATCATCCACAAGCGATACATTTCCAAAATTTTCTGGATTGCCGATCTCTGAAAATGGTAAAAAAGCATTTATCTCATTACCAATATCCACGAAAGCAGCTTGCATCCCTGGGATTACATTCTGGATTTTTCCTTTATAAATATTCCCAACCATTCGTTGCTGGTCAGGCTGTTCAATGTACAATTCAACGAGTTTACCCTCTTCGACAATTGCGATACGGGTGCTCCCGGCGGAGACATTGATGAAAATTTCTTTTAATCCTTGTTCTTTAGCCATTTCAATGTACAATCAATCATCGGGATTAAATCCCAATGGTGATTATTATTTTAGTATTACGATCAACATTAGGGGTTTGCAGACCTCCTTCTGTAATCTATTTTGTGATATTCAGCTTAAGGGGAAGGAAAAAGTAATAAATACCAAAGCTTTAAAATATTTGACCTTCTGCAAAGGAGTATTGGTAAAATTTCAATTCAAAAAAGTCTTATAAAAAATATTAACTGATAAATAAAAAACCAAGTTTGCAATAATTCCCCTTAATGCAATATCGTAATCTATGATTATCTATTACGTCAAACTAATAAAATCCTGCTATAATTTTATTAATTTATACAGCATTAAATTTTTCTTATACCCATTTATTTAAATTATCGGAAAATCCATGGTGCTGGGTTGGTTTATTACTTCTGCCATAACAGTGGGGAGTTGTCCGATTCATGATTGCCCTTTAAAACGTTCTGCCCATGTTCAAAAACCAGGAATCCGTATTTCCCGTAGTGGGGAATCTTTCTCGCCAGCGGAATCAGTTCTTTCGAATTTTCTGAGTATAGCACAACTGCATACTGCCCATTTTTTTGCTTATACGCCCACACAAAGCTGTGGCTGTTTGCATCAAAAGTTTCGCCGCTAATTTTTAGCGTATCTTCATTGACCAAATCGGAAACCTCATCCGTTAAAGTACCCAGGTAAACCGCCGGCAAATCGGGACGATCTTCATCCACTGTAAATAATGAGAGTTCTTCACCATCATCGAAATATCCATTATAGGATTTTGCCAACTCCCTCCAATCAGGGGTGATTTCAGGGACGATATATATTCGCTGATCTGCACTTAAAATATGACGGATCGTAGCATCCATTTCAGATTCATCCAGCGTTCGCATGACATCGAAATCGGGATCAACTTCAATTTTAACCAGTTCGTTTTGTTCGATCGGAGTTAGCTGAACCGAGGCCGAATTTGTGAATACTGATAGCAGGGTCACATTGCCAGTCGAATAGGTGTATCTTACCGGTACCCACATGGGCTTTATCTCATTTTCCTGATTTAAATAAAAACCATCGGAATCTGTTGTGAGAGTCAATTTTGGATTCCCCGGCTTATCGATCCACGATTGTTTAAAGCCTTGCAGATCTTCACCACTGACATTTTCAAAAGCTGATATAAAATCACTGAACTCGGTATCGCTGAATTGGTCTTTCAAAATGATTTGTTGAAGTGCAGCGATGAATTCGTCTCGTCCGATATGTTCTTCCAGCATGTGAAAGATCATCGCAGTTTTCCCATATCCTATTGTCCGGGTCGCCATATCCGTGCGATTAACAAATTTTGAAGGGGCGAAATCATTTTCTGGAGTTATATATACTGAATAATCTTTCAGGATATCTTTACGGTAGCGTTTGGCTTCCCTGTCGCTCTTTTGCAACTTATAATAATAGTCGGCCATGTAGACGGTAAGTCCCTCACACCAATTACCCTCATCACCAACGAAGACTGAATTCCCCCACCAATTGTGAAGCACCTCATGACCGAGAGATGTATAGACGATGAATGGCAGATTAACAACCGATCTCCCCAGAACGGTATAGGAAGGCATGCCATATCCCGTTGGGAAGAAATTTTCTACCACCGCAAATTTTGAAAAGGGGTAAGGGGAAAGCAATTCCGAGTACATTTGAACATAATCGATACTCATGTCCAGATAGTCAGCGGCTAAACTGGTATCTTCTGCAAAAAAATAGGTGTAAAAATCGATTCCTGCTACTTTCTTTTTTTGAACGACCCACTGCGCCGCAGTGACATAGGCACCATCCAGGGCATGACTCGTTTGAAAATTGACCTCTGTGAACTCCTCATTTTTCTCTGACGCAATGATCTCTCCTTCGCTGACCACATCCCAGCCTGCAGGCAATTTGACCACCGTATCAAAATTTGTCAGGGGTTCATCTGCAACAGGGTAATAAACAGCTGATGGAGAAAGAAAAATACCTTCGCTCGTGATGGTTCCGTTAATCTCCATGGCAATCTTCTCACGACTGAAAGAGGATTCGCTTGCATCCTGATAAAACTCACCTGTATAAATCAGATCCAGAAGTTTTTGGGACGATTCCATAAAATGTTTTTTGATTCGGTATTTTTTAACTCCGGATTTTGCATAGTCCGAATCTGTTACCGCTATTTCATCGAAAGCCCGGTCCTTTTCTCCCACCTGGACTTTATTGAGGGTCAGATTGGCCGAAAGATAAAATTCCCAATAGCCGTTTGTCGTTGAGACATCTATTTTATCCCGGGCAACCAGCTTGTGACTTCCGGGATCAAGATCAAGATGTAGATAATGCTGCTGTATGGTCGTTTCTCCAAAAAGTAGAGAGAATGACACCATGGCAACTGCGGTCCAAAAAAATTTCATATTGTATCCATCATTCAATAATTACTATTTGACAATTAAAATTGTGTGGTTTTCCGGTAAGCGCAGATATTTCGATGCAACGGACCGTATCTGATCCGGAGTTATGTCATCATATTGATGATACCTCTCGACAGCATTCTGATAATCTCCTGTGTAATATTCATAATACCCAAGATAAAATGCCTGGCCAATCCGCTTGAGATTACGCATCATAAAATGCCCTTTGTTGGAATTAACGGTTTTCATGACCTCGTCTGTTGTGAGCCTATCCATACGGGTAGCATCGAAATAGGACTTCATGCCCGCAAGTGCCTCATCTATATTTTCCGTACCGGTTCCCATGCTGGCGGTAAGCCAACCGGTATCATCCTGGAACCCATCACTCATCCCGAGTGTGTAGGCCAACCCCCGGGTTTCCCGCAGATCAAACATCATTTTATCCGAGAGAATATCTGTCATCAGAGAAAAAACGGGTTTGTCCTCATTGGCAATTTTAAACTTGTAGCCCAAACGGATTTGAGCCTGATCCTTTCCCAGCTCGAGGATTTTCTTTTGATAGGGAGTTGACAGATCAATCTCATTTTTCACACGCGGACTGGGTCCGACTGTTTCAGTCAAAATGCTGTTGAAAATATTTTCCAATTTTTCATGAGGCAGTGCGGAAGAAATTGAAATAATATAATTCTCGGGCTTGAAATAGCGCTTCTGTAAATCCGTCAGAGATTTTAAATTGAGCCTTGCAAGAGATTCAGAATCCCCGCTCACCGATTTCGTTGAAGGATCATTTTCACCAAAAAATATTTTGCGAAATTCAGTCGTTGCGGTCTGACGTGCCGACCCCTGCTGCATTATCTGGCGCATTCCGGCATCCGAGATACCTTTTTCAACGGATTCCTCAGTTAATACCGTGTGGCCCAGCATGTGGGTCAGTAAACGGATGCCCGTTTCCGCATCCTCCTGCAAACATTCAAAACGGATATAGCCCCATTCGGGTGAATTATAATAGTCATCGTAAGGGATGAAACTCATATCCGTATATTTTGTCTGTGCTCCAATGGCCGCCAGCTGATTCTTGATCTCCTCACTCGAAAATTGATCCGTCCCGGACTCCAGCAGTGAATGTAAAATTTCCGCACCACCACTCAAATTACCTTCGATGTATGAGCGGTTTTTAATCAGGATGTGCATACCAAACATGCGGGAGCCGGTACTGCTGGCCGTTATCAATGTAGCCCCCGATGGTAGAATGGATTTTTGATAGACGACTTCCTGATCCGTCGTGTCCGTTGCACTTTGAACTTCGGGCAGCACCAAATTGACCTCAACAGGTGCATTGAGCACCGCAGAAAAACTGTTCATAACTCGCTGTGCCTGAACTTTGTTCACTGCATTCATCCTGGCAATTGTGTAATCTCCACCGACAGCCAGATCCCCTGATTTCATCATACTGTAATAATGGGGAGAATCCAGCAAAGAGATATTGGCTACTTCCTTCTCTTTGACCCACAATTTCACTTTCGGCGCTGTAATAATCTCATCAAGATCATTCTGTATATCCAAAAGAGTATTTGTAATTTCCGAGATCACGGATTCGATGTCAGACGTGGGATCTGTGCTGAAATTCACCAGTAATTTTTCGAGACCGGGGAAATCCGTAACGGAAATGGAGGGATTATAGTCCGGTAATCTCCGGGATAATTCTTCGCCGACGAATTCTGAATACGGTTCCAAGCTGGTTTTCAGAGCAACGTAGCTATCCGCATCCAGGGCCATATCAAATTGGGGAAGTTCATAAACCAATTGGCCATTGATAAGCTGAACAGGCAAAACAGTCTGATTGACAAAATATTTCGATAAAGATTGATCCTTTTTCTGGAATGGATTCACTGACGGAAGGGGTTGGGGTGCGGCATTGCCGTAATATTGCTCCAGAGCAGAATCGATTTTTTCAGGATCAAAATTGCCGATAACCGTCAGGATCATATTGTTGGGCACATAGTGGGTTTTATAAAATTCATATATCTCATCCCGGGGCATATTCTCGATGGTGCTGATGGTTCCCAACGTGGGTAGTCCGGCGCCTGAGGTACCAAAATTGATTCGATCGAAATAATTTTGTACTTCATAAATTTCACTGTCCCGGTCCTTGCGTATCTCTTCAATCACGATTCCACGTTCTTTTTCGAGCTTATCAGATGGCAGGGTCGAATGAAAGATCATATCGGATTGAATATCCATCCCTTCCTGCAAATATTGAGAAGGCAGTACGATGAAAAAATCTGTGTACTGCTTGCGGGTAAAGGCATTGCTGTAAATACCGTAATAATCATTATCCCGATAGAGCTCTTCCTGAGTGCGGCGGTCAGTGCCATTGAAAAGCAAATGTTCCAGCATGTGAGACATTCCCGATGAATGGTAATCTTCATAGGCTGACCCTACCCTGATGGTCATATTCAAGCAGACCATGGGCGAAGCCTGGTTGCGAATGGTCAGGACTTCCAAACCATTTTCAAGATAATAATGGCGGATGTTTTCGGGGTAAGTGTTAACTTGTACAGCTTCGGCAGACCAGGGAGAGGACAATCGTTTTGCATCGTTCGCAAGACGGATACGGCTGCCAGGTGTACAGTTTGAAAGTAAAAGGACCACACCAAGGATCAGTAAGAATTCTTTTTTCATTTTTAGTTTCCTCATATGGACAATTGAATAATATTCAGTATCCGTTCAGTCGTCAATATTTCTGTGAAACAGCAGAGAAATTATGCAGTTGGTTACAGGGTTAAAGCGAAGGACTTTAGCAAGATTCCGGGACAGGTAACACCACCCACTTCTCTCCCGCCGTAGGTACTGACTTCAGGGATGAAACTCGCCTCATCGGTTACGGCAGTCAATTCAGGTCCAAAGAAATTGTAAAAACTATCGTCAAATCGCATGTTTTCGATAGGAGCTGCAATCTCGCCATTTTCCACCCAGAAGCAGGCATAGCGTGTCATGCCGGTGATACGGCCGCCAATGCGGTCACTCCAGTTTAGATAATGCAGGTTGGATAAATAAACACCTGTCCCCAGGGTTTCGAGGATTTTATCCATGGCAATATCACCAATGGCCATTACCGGAGCCCGGAGTCCTTCCCAGTCATCGGCATAATTTGATTCTTTACCATATTCTTTGGCAGTCCTCGAACTTATCAGCGTATTGACCAGACGGCCTTTTTCAAGCAGGGGCAAAACCGCCGGAGCTACTTCACCAAGGGAATTGAAGCGGGGTACCGTGCCGCCCCTGAAATCTTCGCTCAGTGAAAATTGTTCTGACAAACGGATATTTTCATTTCGCATTTTCAAAAATGCACTGTCACCCTGCTGAATTGAAGCTTCACTGAGTCCTCCCCACGAAAACATACCAAGCAGGTCCGCAACACCGGCCGGAGCGATATAGGTTCGGTACTTCCCGGGTTTGATTTTTTTGGGAGGCAGATTCATTTTCTCGAGCTTTTGAATTGAATCGGCCACGTAAGAGTTGTACTTTCCCTGATCCCATTTATGCCCTGCAAAGGTGGCTTTCACCATCTTTTCAGCGGGTGTTACCAAGGAATAGTCGAACGAAAAATTCTCCGTTTCAAACCAGTGTTTCTGTCCGGCTGAATTCGCGCTGCCCTTGTAAATACTTCCGGATGCCCAAATGCCGGCCATGTCCAATCCCTCAAGAGCCGGGATCAGAGCATTGGTAGCCTCGGTCTGCGGCAACAGTTTACCCTTATGTGCTTCCCGTGTTGACTCACCTGCTTTTGGCAGAACAATATAGGGGTCTTCCGGTAATTGGACAACCTCATTGCGCAGGCGCTGCAACTCCGTCAAAATGGCTTTGTAACTGGATTCTTCATCTCCAGCAAAGGGCAGACTGCCACTTGCGGTATGTTGTTTGAAGATCAGCTGCAAACCTGCTGAAACATCATCTACCAGGCCGGTCTGCCTGATCTTTGCGTGATTAAATCTGATGAACTGGCTGCTCTCTCCACCAAGGGAGATTGTCAGATGTTCTCCCTCTATTAAGTGGTCAAATATCCGGTTACAAACTTTTTCGAATCTGTCGTACATAATTTCCTTGTGTTACAATTCTAATTGAAATGCGTGATGGGCTGACTGGAGAATCGATTGATTCCCGGCCTCTTTCCCGGCACGCCGGCACTTTAGGCACCTCCGAAAACCTCAACATTTTCAAAGCAAGCAACAGGCGAGGCATGGCCTACGCGGATTGTCTGATTTGGTTCTCCCTTCCCACAATAGGGTGTGCCGTACACCTCAAAGGTATCGCGATTGCCCAGCATTTTCAAGCTGCTCCAAAACGGGGTCGTAATAGCTCTGTAGTTCGGATTTTTCACGGTTTTCGTGAGTTTCCCATTTTCGATCAATTTGCCGTATTCGCAGCCAAATTGAAATTTATTGCGGTAATCATCAATGGACCAGGAACGATTGGTCTCCATATAAACACCACGATCAATGGATGAAATAATCTCATCAAAGGTCGAATTACCGGGCTCAAGATTTAAATTGGCCATGCGGTCGATGGGCTGACGGTTCCATGAAGAGGCTCTGAAATTGGCCACACCGGGGACTCCCGATCTGATCTGACTCTCCTTACCCCCGAGAGCTCGAATGAGTTTGCCTTTTTTAACAATAAACTGACGCTCCGCTTTCAAACCACCGTCGTCGAAGGCGTAGGAGGCCAATTGATGGGTTACTGTGGGATCGAAGGTAATATTCATCAGATCTGAACCGTATTGCAAGGTCCCAATGTCATCAAGATGCACAAAACTCCAGCCGGCATAATTGCGCTCATCCCCCAGGATGCGGTCAATCTCAAGGGCATGCCCCACACTTTCGTGAATTTGCAGCATCATCTGATCCGGAGCCAGAACAAGATCGGTTTTGGTTGTGGGGCAATCCTCTGCTGATAGCAGTTCGACAGCCTGTTCGCCGATGACCCTGCAACGATCGAGGATGGCCGGTTCATCAAAAACTTCCATTCCAACCTGGTGGCTTTTGGCCAGCATTCCGCCGTCAGTTCGTTTTTGTACGATGGGGCCATCCTGGGCCGTGGCCACAAAGTCTGAAGACACCATCAGAAATTTCTGTTTCACATCGGAACCATTGCTGCTGACGTAGTGGAATTCCGTTTCCACGATCTGTGCCATGGAATTGACACTGACAATTTTATCGGATACTTTCAGGGCCTCGTTTGATTTCAGCAGTAATTCGTTCAAATCACCTGCAGAAATTGAATCGATCCCCTTTGTATAGGGAGACAGATATTCACCAACTGCTACGGGTCTGGCATCTGCCGAAAACTTGTGAACTGCATAACGGGCAGCCAGTTTGGCTTGCACCAGCGCTTTCTCTGCCGCCTTTTGAATGCTGGCCGGATCGAGGCGATTGGTGGCGTAATAGCCGAACTGACCATCGGCGAGAACTTCCACCATAACACCGCTGCTAGTCTCCTTGGCATTGGTCTGGGGTTTACCATCCCGCACGAGTCGATAAGTGGTCGTTTCAGTAACCTGGCGCAGCCCTATCCAGTCAGCAGAGAGGGTTAAATTGCCCAAGACCCTTTTTAGATCGAATTTGTTCATATTGTTAATTTCCGTTGATAACTAATTTTTCAGGACGGCAAATTTACAAGCTTCCCTTAGCACCTTCAAAAGGATAACCGGGTATCAATTTTTTGCTCTTTTAATTGTGTGGTTTGATTTTAATATAACTCACATTTGTTTTATGATTTGACTCATAATTATAAGAACTGGTTGAGGGGATTCTCTCAATTTATTCCGGTTGTAAAAAATCAGGGACCCATTTCCCCCATGGACTCTGCCCGGAATGCTTAAGAAAACTGTGCCCTGATTTTGAGGACGGTGATGAATCTTCAGTTTGAAATGTTTGAGGAATATTCGATAATTCAAGTTTTGTGAATACCCTTTTAAAATGGTAAATTCTTTTAAAGAATTTTTAACATTTTAATCGAATTAATGATGAAAAAAATTGTTGAGGTTACATTATGTTTAATCGAATATTAATTACATTAGCAACTTTTATCCCCATATCCTGCTACCAGGAGACTGTCACGGATTTGTGCAATAAGGATGATACTAAATATTATGAACCTGCAACTTATTATTATAATCCTGCTTTCCCCCTCTATCCCGATTCCACCATAAGCATCGAATTCACAGACATGGTCACAGATACAAAGTTTTTAAATGACCTGCAAAATGAGATCACAGCCTGTACTGCAAATAAGGAAGCCGCCATCTTATGCGATTGCTCCTTTATCGAATTAGGCTTTAATACCTGCGGGGGTGGTATTGAAGAGTACATAATATTTTCCGAAGTGAATACAGACGTTCCCCATTTGCTGCAACTGGCTAGCTATTACAGGGCCTACGATAAGCTGTACAAGGCTCATTATAATATCATGAACACCTGCATAGGAATTACCCAACCGAACGCTGCACTGCTTCAAGGAGAATGCACACCCTATTTCGGGAACTCGTATCCAATAAATCTGCCTTAATTACGGCTGCTTATGCGAAAATTAATTTTACTGTTGCTGCCCCTGTTTCTATGCTGTCACCATACGCTGCTTGAGCCATTAGATTCGGGCGAAATGTACCTTATGTTTCAGCTACCACCGAATACGCACCTCACCGGAGTCGTAAAAGACCGGGTCAATACTCCCGTGAAACATTTTGATGAGGGGTTTCAGAGCAATTTATTCGAAATAGAATGGGATTACACGGATGATGATGGTGAACCCATTTACGAAGGTATCTATGTAATAACATTTTACACTGATGGACAGCTTTTTTATGAAGATACTTTCACCGTATTCAATCAATGAAAAAGAAATTTTTACTACTCACTCTACTATTGGTTTTCAGTCTTCTCACAGCAGGAGCGCACAGTTCGGTATCTTTCAATTATGGGTACTTTCTCGCTCATTCTGAAAACAACACCCAAATAATGAACGACAAGGACTTTTCAAACCTGTGGGGTATTACACTGCATCATGAATTTAATCTCGGTGAACAAATATACCTTCGATTCGGGGCCGGTTATGAACGCTCACATGTGAATTATTATGATCTGATATTATCAGACAACGGTACGAATCTTGGTATTGTAAAAACTCACCAGTTTTACGAAAACTACATTCCAATCGATCTGCAGCTTGCAATCTTCTCCCGAAATATGACCGGTTATGGTATCGGGGCCAGTCTTATTTTCACTGAGCACGGTCTTGTTGCCTATGTACAACCAGGGACAATTTATCAGAAAAAGCACCAAGACATCTTCAGCTCATTCGGGATTGGACCTTCTGCTTTTCTGAATTGGGGTTATCGCATTCCTGAAACAGGGTTCAAATTGTTACTGGGAGTCTCCATTCGCTATGCAGTTGCTATCCGTTTTTATGGCGACCAAAAACGAGATTTTTCGGACTATGAACATCACTACCTGCTGGTCCGGTTGAATGTGGGTTTAGGGAGATAAGGCAATTTCGATCTCCTCACCAACGCTTACGGTATCTTCCATCCAAACCTACAAATCACACTTTTTCAAGTTACAAATGTCAATATATTTTCATATGGAACTAACACCATCGAACCGTTAATTTTACCGCTGAACTTTATAACTCTTTACAGAAGTTTAATCAATTCTACACACACCGGAGATTTATTATTGATGAAAAAATTAATGACCTTAACCTTAATAGTGATAATTGGGATCTTTGCCTTTAACTGTGGCGGTAAAGACTCCTCAAAAACACAGCAAACAAACTCAAACAATGCCTATCAGGAAACGGACTCCAGCGGCTCCGTTTCAGCCGAACTGGGAGGGGATGGGTTCGAAAAAATTGCCGCATCTCTGGGTTATGTCACTTACACTCCTGCCGAAAAAGACCTGCCGTTCTTTGGCGATCCCCGGGCTAAAAAAGGCGGTACTCTCAAGAGTATCGTGACTCGTTTCCCTGCAACATTAAGAATTATCGGACAAAACAGCAATTATGTCGAGAACAGTACCATCGAGGGTTTGTGTTATGAGGGACTGATCACCACCCATCCGGTCACTCTGGAGTTTATGCCCTCTCTGGCAACCCACTGGAAAATTTCAGATGACAAGATGCAGTTCTGGTTTCGCATCAACCCCAAAGCCCGCTTTTCTGATGGGACGGAGGTTACCTCAAAAGATGTCATCGCCACCTGGGATCTGCACATGGACGAAACCATACTGGATCCCTCCTCACAACTGGTTTACGGTAAATTTGAGCGCCCTGAGGCCATAAGCAAGTACATCGTCACCGTTAAATGCAAACAGCTCAGTTGGAGAAACCTGCTCTATTTTGGCGGAATGTCCATCTTACCGGAGTCTATCCTCAAAGAACTTGACGGCACGGATTATCTGAAAGAATATCAGTTTAAAATGCTGCCCGGCACCGGGAATTATACTATCACAGATGAAAATGTTGTCAATCAGGAATCTTTCACACTCACTCGAGTCCCGCACTATTGGGATGCAGACAATCCAGTCAACCGCTATACCTCTAATTTTGACCGTTTGAAATTCATTGTGGTAAAAGACAATCTATCTCTTATCTACGAGAAATTCAAAAAGGGCGAGGCCGATTACTATACCGTAAGCAAAGCCCGGGTTTGGGTTGAAGAAACTGATTTTGAGGCCATCCAAAAAGGTTGGATCCAAAAACACAAAATCTTTTCTGAAAAACCTGCCGGGACATCAGGATATGCCTTTAACATGAGAAAATGGCCTTTCAATGACAAACGTGTTCGCTATGCATTTTCTTATTTGTACAACCGTGAAAAGATGAATAAAGAAATGTACTACAGCGAATATGCAATGATGAATTCCCTCTACAGCGGTTCCGTTTATGAAAATCCCAATAACGAAAAAATCCACTATGACCCTGAGAAAGCCATTAAACTCTTAAAAGAAGCAGGATATACACAGCGTAACTCGGACGGTTGGCTGGTCTATGAAAAAACCGGGAAAGTACTTCAATTTGAGATCGGTATCCAACAGGGTTCTGCCTACATGGTCACTCCTGTTCAGCAGATGCTTAAGGAATATGGCATCGACATGCAGATCAAATTCATCGATGGCAATGCCAATTGGAAAAACCTAATGGAACGTAATTTCACAATCTACATGCAAGCCTGGGGTGGACTGGTTTTCCCAAATCCCGAAACTTCGCTGAATTCAGAATTAGCCGATGAATCCTACAACAACAATATCTCCGGTTTTAAAAATGAACGGGTCGATGAGCTCTGTGATCTCTATGATAAAACTTTTGCACAAGTTGACAGAATTCGCATCATCCAGGAAATTGACAGTATTTATTCTGATATCCATCCTGCTGCCTGGGGAATAGCCAGAAATTATGAACGTCTTTTATTCTGGAATAAATTTGGCTATCCGGACTTTATGGTATCTCGCTACGGAGGCGATTACCGCTCTATCTTTACCTATTGGTGGCTGGATCCCAAAAAAGAAGCAGCTCTCAAAGAAGCCATGGATAAAGGCACCGCCCTGCCTCAGGGTGAACTGAATGTAACTTTCTGGCCTGAATACCTCAAGAATAATTAGTGATATTGTCAGCAGCCAATTTTCCTGATCGGACCCTAATGAATGTCCCTCACAGGCCAGTTTATTCAGTCAGACTGATGAGATTTTTGGGATGACCACTTATTTCCTCCGCAGGATGCTACTCATGATACCCACTTTTATTGGGTCAACACTCATCGTCTTTACGATCTTGCAGCTTGCCCCCGGCGGTCCGCTCGAGCAGACGATACAGCGTATTCAGATGGGTGCCGCCGCTCAGGGTGAAACTGCCGGCAGTACGTCTGATGCGATGAGCGGTGGCGGTTCTGTCCTGCCTGAATCTGCTCTCAAAGAACTAAAACGGTTTTACGGTTTTGACAAGCCTATCTGGCAGCGTTATCTGATATGGCTGGGAATCTATCCCAGAGAAGTTAAACACCGGGACTTTACCCTGCAGCCCAATGAGACCACGGTAGAGACCCGTGCCGGCAAAAAAGATGGCCATGTGTGGCGGGTTACCGTCAAAAAGGACGGGGATAATTTCACCGTGCTGGAGGATGGTGCCGTCAGCGATGTCTGGAAGGCTCATCTGGAAGATGTTGACGAAGATGGTGTCCTTCACTGTGTGATCTATCAAACCGAAGTCTCAGGCATATTCACCGGCAATCTGGGGGAATCTTACACCTATCAGGCTCCCGTGGCCGAAGTCATGAAACCCCGCTTTAAGATCTCACTATTTTTTGGCCTGACAGGAATGTTCCTCTCCTACATCGTGTGCATTCCACTGGGGATTCGCAAAGCTCTCCTGCATGGCAGTCCGTTCGATTTTGTCTCCAGTGTCATCATTTTTGTGGCCTATTCAATTCCCGGCTGGGCCATGGGCGGTGTTTTTTTGGTTCTGTTTGGCGGAGGTTCCTTCTGGAATATTTTCCCACTCGGGGGCTTCCACGCCCCAACCGAAATTTGGGAAGCACTGTCTCTCTGGGGTAAAATCCTCGATCAATTGCATCATGCAGTCCTACCTATTTTTGCCTGGTCCATCGGCAGCTTTGCCGGACTCACCGTACTCATGAAAAACGGACTGCTGGAAAATCTGTCACAGGATTATATCCGCACGGCCTTTGCCAAAGGATTGAGCGAAAAAAGAGTGGTCTGGGTCCATGCCATCCGCAACTCGGTCATCCCCATTGCATCAGGAATTGGCGGCGTCATTGGCGTGGTGATTGCGGGCTCT
Organism: uncultured bacterium; assembly: GCA_964543505.1. Lineage (GTDB taxonomy): Bacteria > Fidelibacterota > Marinisomatia > SCGC-AAA003-L08 > JACNLC01 > JAADGM01. Next base: position 26,153 of record CAZIYQ010000005.1, read on the forward strand.
TATTTTATCGAAAAAGTTTTTAACATTGACGGATTTGGTAAATTAGGCTATCAGGCCATTCTCGACAGGGATTATCCCATCACCCTGGCTTTTCTGGTAATCGTTGTTGTGATTCGGCTGGTCGGTAATATCATTTCAGACATCGCCCTGGCAACCGTTGATCCACGAATCAGGTTCCGATAGGATTTAGTCTCGGATATGTTCACATTTAGAAAGAAAAAAGATCAGAACTCTGGGGAGATTTCCCTCTCTATTTACAAAAAACGCTGGTTGAAATTCAAGACCATGAAGCGCGGGTATTACTCTTTCATCATCCTCATAATTCTTTATGCCCTGTCATTTGCCCTGCCCGTATTGATTAATAACCGGGCCTTGTTGGTAAAGTTCGAAGGGAAGCATTATTTCCCGGCTATCGCGGGATATTACCCCGGCGAAAAATTTAATCAGGATGTTCCCGGTGAAGCCAGCTACCGGCTGTTACAGGAGCAGTGGCACGCTTCAGAGTCGGCGAATTGGCTCGTGATGCCACCCTATCCTTTCGGTCCTTTTGAAGATATCACCGTTAAGGGCAATTCTATGTACGAGCCACCCTCCAGGACTCATTGGCTTGGCACGGATGACACGGGACGGGATGTATTCGCCCGGCTCTGTTATGCCTTCAATATCTCAATCTCGTTCGCCCTGATCCTGGCAATTTTGAATTACATCATCGGTGTATCAATCGGTGGCGCCATGGGCTATTTCGGGGGAAAATTTGATCTGATCTTCCAGAGATTCATCGAGATCTGGTCCAGCCTGCCCATGCTGTTCGTGATCATCATTATTGCGTCCATCATCACGCCCAACTTTTTTGTGTTGATCCTGATCTACACTTTGGTAAACTGGATTGGTATGACCTACCTCATGCGGGCTGAGTTCTATCGTGAGAAAGCCAAAGACTATGTGGCCGCAGCGCTTTCTATGGGTCAAACTAATCTCAAGGTTATCTTCAAACATATCCTGCCTAATTCCCTGGTTCCGGTGATCACCTATTTCCCCTTCGCCATCGTGGGCTACATCTCTGCTCTCGTGGGGTTGGATTACCTCGGCTTTGGACTCCCGCCCCCGACACCCAGCTGGGGACAGATGCTGGATATTGGTCTCCAGAACATGAGCAAATGGTGGATGGTCTTTTCACCGGTTGGGGCACAATTCATAACCTTGTTGCTGGTGGTCTTCATCGGCGAAGGCGTGCGTGAGGCTTTTGATCCCAAGGTTTACTCGAGGTTGCGCTGATGAGAGAAAAATTACTCGAAGTAAAGGGCCTTAAGACTCGCTTTAAGATTCGTGATAAATGGGCTAAAGCCGTTGACGGTATCGATTTCGATATTTACAATGGCGAAATCCTGGGTATCGTAGGAGAATCCGGTTCGGGGAAATCCGTATCCGTGCTGTCTCTGATACAACTGGTACCTAATCCCCCGGGGGAAGTGACCGAGGGCGAGATCAGCTTTAAGGGTGAAAAAATATTTGACGGGAAAGACCTGGCCAGGGTTAAACAGATTCCAAAATATAGATTTTTCCCAAATCTCGGCGAAAATTACCGCAATGGGTTAGCCCTGGTCTTTTTCGTTGGATGGCTCGTGCTGCATTCTCTGCTGGGAATTCCAGGCTTCCTGCTCTTTTTAATTTCTGTGCTGATTGATGGTCTCGTGACGCGTTATGTCTTCTACAATTCACCACTGAAAAAAGCCATGGCTGAATTCCGGGAGAATATGTACAAGCGTATGCGCACTCTGAGAGGGCGTGAGGTTGCAATGATCTTTCAGGAACCCATGACCTCTCTCAATCCTGTCTTCACCGTTGGTATGCAAATGGTGGAAGCACTCTACCCCAAATCTTTCAAAGAAAATTTAAAAGACTGGATCATTGGGACAGCCGCAAATCTGCGCGCTGTCAAAGTATCAGCCCGTATCCGGACTTCTCTGATCGTAGGCCTAATTGTTGTCTTCATCTATCAGTTTGTGCAGAGCTGGTCCTTTCAACTTGTGCCTCTCATCATTTTTTCGGCCATTGGAATTTTACTCCCTACCGTTTTTGCCTTTGCTGTACTTGGTCTGGACAAACTGATTTCCGCTGACTACCACGAACTTCATCACCGGCTGTTGAAAGAAGCGGCCGGTCTTTTGTCCACTGTTGGCATCCCCGATGCCGAGCGGCGTCTGAAAGATTATCCCCATCAGTTTTCCGGCGGTATGCGTCAACGGGCCATGATCGCCATGGCGCTGGCCAAGAACCCATCTTTGCTCATAGCAGATGAACCAACCACGGCTCTGGATGTAACGATTCAGGCACAAATACTCGAGCTCATGATGCAACTCAAAGAGAAACGTAAAGATGCGGCTGTGGTTCTAATCACTCATGATCTGGCAGTAATTGCCGAAACCTGTGAAAGGGTGATTGTAATGTACGGCGGTATCATTCAGGAAGTTGCGGATGTGGAAGAACTCTTCGAACGGCCGCTGCACCCCTACACCAATGGTCTGCTGTCTTCTATCCCCAGACCCGATAAAGATCATAAACTCCACCGGCTGGGGACAATCCCCGGGATGGTGCCCAATATTCTCAATTTGCCGGTGGGCTGTAAATTTTGCACTCGTTGTGAACAAAAAATCGATATCTGTGATACGGTGGAACCGGTCCTCGAAGAGATCCATCCCAATCATTTTGTGCGTTGTCATGTGGTTTCAAGTGGCAATGGAGGTGCGGCATGAACGCCAATGAACTGGTGAGGGTAAGCGATCTAAAGGTTCACTTCCCAATTTTTGGAGGCGTTCTTTCCCGAAAGATTGCCACCGTCAAAGCCGTTGATGGTGTTACATTCTCCATCAATTCAAAGCAGACCATTGGTTTGGTTGGCGAGTCCGGCTGCGGTAAGACAACCGTGGGCCGGGCCATGATTTCCATTCTGCGGCATGTCGCACCGGATGTGCAGATCAGCGGATCCATCGAATATCATTTTGCTGACGAAGTGGTTGATTTCGTCAAACAGCATCCTAAATCAATGCAGAAATACCGCTCCAAAGTGCA
>CAZIYQ010000006.1:0-28527 GCA_964543505.1 uncultured bacterium
AATGACGAGTTCCAGATAATTCTGGTTTCTTTCATCGAAAGTTGCAGGATCAGCGCTGTCGATATCCAAAACACCGATAAATTATTCATTCTCAAAAACCGGTAATACAATTTCTGACCTGGTTACGCTGTCGCAGGCGATATAACCGGGGAAATCGAAATCGTCCTGCACAATCAGCGTTTCGCTTTTGGTGGCTGCGGTGCCGCAAACGCCTTTGCCAAAGGGAATTGGTGTGCAGGCGATGATGCCTCCCTGATAGGGACCGATGTGGAGCTGGCCGTCTCTCGAAAGATAAAACCCCACAAATACCAGCTCCGGGAATTCCCTTTTCAACACGGCACAGAAAATAGCCATTCGGCCGATGCGGTCGGTTACATATTTCCCGCCAGTCCCGATCAGAAGGGGGAGTTCGATGAGTATCCGCTCATATTTCTCGCGACGGTTCATGCTGTCAGGATGTGTAAAATATGAGACCCATCACTTCCGGTAAACTTTGCTCAGTACCACAACGCTTTCAACGACCATCCAGATCTCGAGCAGCAGGGTTGCCAGTCCGATGGCAAATAGAAACCAGTTTGCAGAATTAAAAAATGTATTCAAATTATAGAGCATGGCCCAGCCGGTCATGAAGATCATGAAAACCATGGGAATTGCGGTGAAGATAATTCTGGTCTGCCGCCGGGCCAGATAAACTGTAATTACCAATAAGGCCAGACCGGCCAGTAACTGGTTGACGGCGCCGAACAGAGGCCATAACAGGAGGGCACCTTTTCCGCTGCCGTTTGAAAAAGCCAGTAGAAAAGCGCTGAGCACTGCGACCAAAGTGGCGGGGTGTTTCCCGGTCAAGGCTTTGATCCGCCAGGCACCGGCGAGTTCAGACACTACGTAACGCTGGATTCGGGTTGCAGAATCGAGAGTCGTTCCGGCAAAGGAAACCAGAAAAACACCCATGATGGCAACGGTGATTTTGGCCGGGATACCGATGGAAGCAATCAGGTTTGAGGAACCGGTGACGAAAGCTCCCAGTTTTGCCGATAAACCACTGGCTGCCGCCCAGTTGGCATAGTGGTGGGTAAAGGCTTGCACTCCCAATAAGGTCTCTCCTGATGCAGATTTAAGACCGAGTCCCAGGCCGGCACCGATGGAGATGAGAACGAAAGTGGAGAGAACACCTTCCATGAGCATGGCACCGTAAGAAATAAATTGTGCACTGCCCTCCTTGTCACATTGCTTTGAGGAAGTTCCGGAAGCGACCAGACAGTGGAAGCCTGATATGGCACCGCAGGCGATGATGACGAACAGAAATGGCAGAATCGGCGGAGCACCTTCGGGGGAAGCGACAAATTTTGGGGCCACGATCTGAGGATGTGCGATGATTACGCCCAGTCCGAGAAGCAGCATGGCCACGAAGAGTTGATGAGAATTCATATAATCTCTGGGCTGCAGTAATTTCTGCACCGGGATTGTTGAGGCGATGTAGGCATAGATCAGCAGGATGATGATCCAGACGGCAGTAGAAGACAATCCGAATAGTGAGGGCATCGTAAATGGCATATAAGCACCCGCAACAACTGTGATGTACATGAGGGTGACGGCGATAATCCCCAACCGGATATGATCTTTTCCTTTTTCATAGACAAAATAGCCCAGTGCAATAGCGATGGGCAGCTGAACCCAGACCGGGAAGACCGATTCCGGATACATATTAAACAGGAGAGCGATGATCAGGGCAAATATAGCAATCACGATCCATAGTTCGAAGAAGATGATCAGTAAAAAGAGAGTTCTTACCCGGGAGTTGACGATACCGTTTGACAAATCACCAATCGAGCGGCCCTTGCCCCGTAATGATATGACGAGAGAACCAAAATCGTGGACAGCTCCCATGAAGATAGAGCCGAAAAAGACCCACAGCATGGCGGGTACCCAGCCCCAGATGATGGCAATGGCAGGCCCGACGATTGGCCCTAATCCGGCAATGGAGGTGTAGTGATGCCCGAACAGAACATGTTTGTTGGTGGGAACAAAATCGACATTGTCTCTCTGTGTCTCACTCGGGCAGAGGGCATCGCGATCAATTTTAAATATCTTTTTCGCAAGGAACCGTCCATAAGTATTGTAGGCAATCAGGTACCCGGCGAAAACAACCACAGCTAATAGTAATGAGTTCATGAATTCCTTCTTAATTTAACGATGAAAATTATTGAGGATTGCTTCCTCTCACAAACTAAAAAAGCAGCTTAAAAGTAAATCTCATCCATCACAAAATCAAAAGTCAGGAAATGTATTGCTCAACTGAACCGAGAACTGCAATCGATTACAGCCAATATGGGATCGCTAAAAGTTTGTAAGCAGATCACCAAATGTTACAACTGATTTACAATTTTTATCTAATTATTACTTGACAATGGTTGTCTCGGAGTCGGATGGTAAATCCAAACCAAAATTACACTGTTTTGTTCAATTTCCAGAATTATCACAATTTAATGAATCGACTTTTAATTTTTTGCAATCCAAACTGTTGTCTCGAATGTAGAAATAATGCTAAAACAGGTTAAATTTAGTAATCTCTCTCGGATTCTTATTGCCACTGGAATCCTAATTATATTAATATTGTTCCGCTCTAGCACGCTTGAATTGTCAATTATAACCTATATCTAGCAGTAGTAAGTCACAACAAAGGGACAAAATAATGCGTAAACTAATTACCATATTCGGGCTAATATCATTTTTGCTCGCCGGAAATACAGGAAAAATAGTCGGTAAAGTTACTGATCAGCAAAATGGCCAGCCACTGATTGGTGTGAATGTTATGGTGGATGGCACTTCGTTAGGGTCTGCAACGGATGAAAACGGTGATTTTCTGATCCTCCGGGTTCCACCGGGTTCCTATGATATTAAAGGTAGTGCAATTGGCTACGCCACGACTATCGTTAAAAACATGCAAGTTAGCACCGATTTGACCACCACCATAAACTTTCAGTTGGAAGCAACCAAAATCAAGGGAACTGTAATTGAGGTCCATGAGGAAAAGAAAAATATCAAGATGGATATGACCTCAAGTCAATCTACTGTCACTCAGGAAAGTATGCTTGTTTTACCGGTTGAAGACATCGATGGCGCTATCGCTTTGGCGGCCGGTGTTGTTGAGGATGAAAATGGGAATATGCATTTCAGGGGTGGCCGTGGGTCCGAAACGGTTTATCTATTCGATGGTATCTCGCTAAATGATCCTCTGACCGGCAACCCTAATGATTCCAATGTACCCATGCTTGGTGTGAGTGAACTGGATGTGATCACAGGTGGGTTTTCTGCTGAATATGGTTCTGCACAATCAGGAATTATTAATATTACAGGCATGGAGGGGACCAATCGTTATAAAACGACCCTGCGCTACACAACTTCAAATTTTGTGTCAAACACTCTTGGGAATGAGGACCCTGAAGATCAGAAGCGCCTCGAATTTCTACTGAGTGGCCCCGTAGTATCTGACATGCTTACATTTTCTGTTTCAGGAGATATTAATAAAGATTATGGCAGATTCCGGAATCAATTTCAGGATCTGACGAATATATCCGGGAAGATTTCCTATAAACCCTCTGATCGTCTGAAAATTCATGTATCCGGATTGTACTCTGAGTCTAATTACCAGGATGGCTTTGCCAATGAATGGAGACAAGTCGTCAGTGAAGACCGAATGACCGATTTTATGCCTTCTTATATTGGAGGTTATGACGGCTCTGTCGATGAAGTGCGGGACTATGTATTACAGCCCAATGAGATTCCCGATTATTATAAAAACTGGTTGGCGACCGATGGGCTCGGCACTGAAGATGCGGATGGTGATGGCACCCTCGATATTTATGTCACGGATGAACCCTATATTGACTGGAATAAGAATGGACAGCATGATGACGGTGAATGGTACAATGATGTAAATGGAGATGGAAATTTCAGCACAGGCGTTAACCTTGATCTCGATGGTGACGGTGATAATGCCAATGAAGATTACAATGGCAATTATTTATTAGATTCAGAAACTGTTTTTGATGCCTGGTATGGTAATGGTCAGCTGGATACTGAAGATATCAACTTCAATGGTGTACTCGATGAGGGCGAAGACCTGAATAACGATGGTATAATACAGACTGAAGATGTTGACCACAATAAATCGCTCACTTCTTTCTCCCTTTTTGACAGGCAGCCCTGGTGGAAATCAAAAAGCAACCTCATCACAACCGGTCTTAGTTATACCTATTCCGATAAAACCTACCTTACTTTCACTGCTGCCCGATATACCACAGAACTAACTCTCAACAATATTGAAAATTTAAATGAAGATCTAAATTATAATAACGTTCTTGACGATGGTGAGGACTTGAACGGTAACGGGATTCTCGACCCCTATAATTCAAATCACAAGATATGGGGTGTTAATGATAATTACGATCTGTTCCATGATCGGAATAACGACGACATCGTGGACGAATCTTATGTTGATAAAAATGGTGATGGTGTCATCGACAAAAATGATTATATGACCTGGAATCAGATGATGGCCAGTGTGAGCGAAGGACAGAAAGCTGGTGGATTTTATACCGTTTCCACCAACCATCCTTATACCTACAATCGGGACCATTGGCACTATGACAAAAAAATAACCGACACCTACAAATTAGACTTTGTTTCTCAATATACTCATGCAAACAAAGCCCATGCGGGCATGGAACTCAAAGTTTATAATCTCGCCAATCATGATAATCCGGATCGCTATGGCTACGCGGAGAATTATACTGTTCGCCCTGTGGATTTTTCAGCTTTTGTAACCAATAAAATGGAATATCACGGCATCATTATGAATGCAGGATTGCGCCTGGAATATTTCGAACCAGTTGAACAGTATCCGGCAGATGAAACTGACCCGACCTGGTCAACGGAAGACTTTGCTGATTGGGATGGTAATGGCTATGCTGAATACTATAACCAAAGTATGGCTGATGCCGGATTCTACATCCACAGCGTCAACGACATTAAAAATCCCAAAAGTTCCGGCTCTACTTTGAAAATAGCACCGAGACTGGGGATATCACATCCTATAACGGACCATTCAATGTTATATTTTAATTATGGTCGTAATTACCAAAGACCGCAGCTGAATTATTTATTTCGCAATTTAGGATATAATATGGGTGGTGGTTTCCCCATCGTTGGAAATCCGACCCTTGATCCTGAAATGACAACCTCTTACGAGATTGGTATTCGGAATGAAGTGAGGAAGAATTTTATCGTCGAATTCAAAGGATTTTACAAGGATATTTTCGGACTTACGGATACCCGGCCTGTTTATTGGACAGTCTCCGATTGGTATTCGACTTATTATAACAGAGATTATGGTAACGTCAGGGGTGCAGAATTGATTTTGTCTCTACGTCCACCTGGGATGATCTATGGTCAGGTAAATTATACTTATTCTATCGCCAAAGGAAAGAGCTCAGGGGTAGGGCAGGGCTATCTTACCACATGGGCCGGTGGAGTTGTCCCGACCTGGGAGACCTATCTGGAATGGGATCAGCGTCACACGATCAACGCTGATGTGAATATGATTTTCTACAACACTCTGACGACTCTTGTATTTAACTATGGCAGCGGTACGCGTTACACCAAACCTGGCCAGGGAGCTGAAGTGATTGATAATACAGAAGTGTATCCCTACACTTTCAATACAGACTTCAAGATGAATTACTTCATGAATTTTGGTCCTGTGCGAGCCACTATCTACATGATCGTTTCTAATTTATTTGATCGTAAAAACCTCCGCCGTGTCTCTGATACGGAATGGTACTACACCTTTAAAACAATCAATGATCAGTATAATAATGGTGAAATCACCTATTTTGAATACATGAATCAAGTTGACCTGAACCATGATGGAAAGGTTGACAGGAATAAGAAATACCCTGAAATGGGTTCTGACCTTGACCCATCTGTCTATGCAGATGGCAGACGTTTTAAGATAGGAGTAACTCTTGAGTTCTAATATGTTGAGATATAATAAAATTATATGGATTGGCATTTTCCTGGGGCTGGTTTTTCCCAGGAATATAAATTCTCCCGATAACAATTCAGACGAAGGGAATTTCTACCGTTCCCAGAGACCCGAAAAAGCCTTTCTGATTCACCAGTCCGGTAATTTGTGGACATCGCTTACGAATTATGGTAGTGTGGGTGATCCCGATTATGATGCAACAGGACGTCCATCTGCTGCCTGGCCGGCAGGATCCGGTAACAGTTATCTTTATGATGCCGGACTCTGGATTGGGACATTGATGGGCGGAACTCCCAATGTAAAAACCTATTTTTATAATGCTGTCGATAAAGAATGGCTGCCGACACCGAATTTCCCTGGAGAAATTGGCAGTACTGTCAATGGTGAGAAAGCAAAATCTCTCGATGACAGTTATGTTGTTTTTGATGATATCGATAGCGAATCCATCAGTGGCACTCCCGCATTAGGTATTAAGGTTATACGCAGGGGGCTCACCTGGGGATTGCCAGATTACGATGATTTTGTAGCCTTTGAATATTACATTATTAATACCGGCCTGAATGGTAACCTTGAGGATGTCTATGTATCTTACTGGTATGATGTTGACGTATCGGGCTCTGATGATACAGAACGGCACATCGACGATCTTGTGGATTATGAGGGTTGGGACGGCACTTCATCAAATTCTGACGAACTGGATATCGTTGACCCCTTCGATTTGGATGCTGACGGACTGACTGGATATGATGATTGGGGTATTCCTTATGCTAAGGATCAGGGACAGAACCCGAATTTTTCACCAATTCAGATAGAGCCCGATGGATTTTATGACGAATGGGCACTCATTTTTGATGCCGACGGAGATACTCTGCATTGGCAGACGAGTGGCGGCGGGGGAGTCCCCGGAGATGTCGCAATTGTTGATGGAGAGGTCTTAAAAGGCTGGTTAGTCCCGCGCAGTATCTCATATATATATGATGCTGACAATGGTACTTCATCAGCGAATGATTATGGTGAGCGGGAAAATCCAATTCCGAACTCAGGCTTTTTGGGAGGTGCAATCCTTTACACAGACGCCCCTTATAATGATGTTGATGGAGTCCCCTATATGGGAGCTTCGGCTCACCAATGGTGGAACTGGGAATCTGACCCTGGCAGTGATGAAGATCGCTGGGACTTTATGCAGGGTACCCACAGCTCCAGTGCCGGCCATAAATTTTTACCAAATCCCAATGAAATGGGGTTTCCTCAATTTGATTATCGTTTTCTGCTGACTACCGGTCCCCTCGACATTGCTGAAGGTGATACGGCTAAAATAGTTTTCGCCCTCACGCTGGGACAGGGTCTGCAAGGTCTGCGCGAAAATGTGGATAATGCCTACAAAGCCTATTATTCCGGTTCAGGACACAGCGATCCCATGCACCCCTCCGCGTTTGACGAAGATGTTCACTGGAACTTACCAATCCCACCACCATCGCCTGATCTTGGCTATAGCCCGTTGGATAATGGCATGAGATTAGCCTGGGAGCCCAGTGCTGAAGAGTTTATCGATCCGCAATTGGGTTTTGCCGATTTTGAGGGCTATCAGATTTACAGGGCGGTTTACGAGCCCAACAACTGGCAGATGATTGCCGCATTTGATAATGTTGAGGAGCCGGTCTTTGTTGTGGACGCCTTCGGGGATACTTTAAATCAGAAAGATGCTGACGGAAACTGGCTACTCATTGATCTGCCGGACCTGATCTACACCTGCGATGATGGCGGTGATAACCCTGAAAATTCATGTTATGATCCCAGTGGTGTCACCCTGTGGGGTGCGAACCTGGAAGATCAAATTAACGAAAAGGACCTGCTGCCTTATTTCCCTGTCAACGGTCTGCCCTATTATTATGCATTAGTCGCCTACGACAGTTATAAATCAGCCGAGGAATTCGGTATGGAAATTCTGCCTTCCTTCTCATCATTGTCGAACTATAAGAAGTCGATAGATGGAGCGCCTGTTCCGGTAACACCAGGAAGATTGTATGAGACAGGAGACGCAATTGGAGCTCTCGATAACGTATATGTTGTTCCCAATCCCTATCGAGGAACAGCCCTTTGGGAAAGACAATATGAAGATAAACTCCAGTTCCGGAATCTACCACCTCTGTGTAAAATAACAATATTTTCCCTTTCGGGTGACTTGATCCGGCGAATTGAACACACGGACGGAACTGATTATGCTTACTGGGATCTAATCACGATAAATGAACAATCGGTGGTAAGCGGAATCTATCTTTATGTTGTTGAAGCACCGGATATTTCTGTGGTAGGAGATTCATCAGATAAAAAAACTAAATTCGTAGGTAAATTTGTGGTATTCAGATGATCAGACAAATTAAATATATCGTATTCATTGTATCTATACTATCTATAGGATACTCACAGGGGGATGTTATTGCCAAGCAGGGCACATCGGGTGTGCAAGCACTCACATTTAGTCCTGATGCCAAATTTGCCGGTATGGGGAATGCTTTTGCAGGCTATGAAAATTCAGGTGCATCAGCTGCCTTCTATAATCCTGCAACTTTGGTCTATGGCAAAGGACCCAGTGTCATGTTTGGGAATATTAACTGGTTTGCTGATATAGGGTTTATTGCCTTTTCAGGTTCCTATGTACTCCCCAATGGCAGTGCTGTCGCGGCACATTTCAGGGTACTGGATACCGGTAATATGATCGAGCGAACGGTTGAAGAGCCTGAAGGGACCGGGCGTACTTTCGATTACAAAGATTTCATTTTAGGAGGTTCTTACTCCATGTTTTTAACGGACCGATTTTCTTTTGGCGCCAGCTTACTGTGGGTTAAGGAATCGGTCTCGCTTTACAACTACAGCGCAGGAACCTGGTCAATCGATTTGGGCACCTTCTACCAAACGGGTTTTAGAACCCTTAAAATGGGTTTGAATATTAAAAACTTTGGCTCTGAATTAGACTGGAACCAGACCTTCGATGATTATAGTGGCGGTGCTATTGAACCGACCCCTGAACCTTTCAGGACATATCATATGCCATTGCAGTTTCAGATCGGTCTTTCCTATGAATTTTTCGAGAATGATAATGATCAATCCCTGATTGTCGGGCTCGATGGTGTTCATCCAAATGATGCCGTTGAAAGATTGAATCTCGGTGCTGAATACAATTATATGAATATCATTACACTGCGCAGCGGGCTTTATACGAATCATGATTCAGCAAGCCTGATGGCGGGATTCGGTCTGGATCTGCAGGAATTTACAGGCCAGAAAGTGACCGTTGAATATTCAGTTTCAAAGTACGGGATTTTAGGTTTTGTGCATCAATTTAGTTTAGGGTATGAATTATGAGAAAACTCTTGGTAATAATTTTTTCTTTGATTATTCTCGCTGTCTGGGTCCAGGCTCTCGAGATCAACTCTGCCAGTTATAATATGAACAGTAATGTCTTGTCCCTGTCCCTGAATACTCCCGTTCAGACATATGAGGTCAGGCTTGGCAGATTGACCTTTCATGACAATGACGGCAGTCTCACTTTGACGGGGGGGGCAATCACCACAGTGGACACCCTATCTTCTCAAATCGATATCAGCATGATATACAGCACTGTAGTGGATGAACGCGCAAATGCTGATGTTGGTACCTCTTCAAATTGGCCCACTTTTAAATACTGGGGCGCTACAAGGCAACTCGTCGATGCCCTCGAATCGATGGATTTAAATAATCTTACACTTGATGCAGAAGTAGGTACCTTTGTCGATGAAGCCAATAATCCAAATGATGCTGTGATAGGTTTACCTGTTCAGGTCACAAATCAAGATGATAATTCACCGATACCCGAGTCTGCAGTTTATGACATGAACACAAACCAGCTTGAGATCAATTTCGACAGACTGGTACAATTCGACACCATTGCGGAAGACAGGACTTGCAGCAACGGCCAGGAGGTTTGCCCCGGCAATGGTGCGTTGGATGGTGGTCCCTCTGAAGACGGGGAAGATGTTTACAATGGTATCACTTTTGGTAATAACAATGGTGTATTGGATATGGAAGTCAACATTGATGTCTTCAGGATTGGATTTTCAAGTTCCTCCGGATATATGACTCTCGAAGGAATACGCGGAATTTTAGAGACAGAAGACAGCAATTCAATTACCTTATTACTGACCAGAGCCAATGCTAAAAAGCTTGAGACATCCGTCTTTGATGATGATGTTCAGCTCGCGATCAATTCAGGAGCTTTTGTTGACCAAAATTATAATCCTAACACAGCTGTTTCACTTTCTTTTGATATAGTGGAGGAGGAGCTGCCATTGGAGCTAACTTCTGCCACTTACGTACTTGACGAGAATAAATTTGAATTGGAATTCGCCGATTCAAGAGATGTAACCGCTACTACTCCTACTCCTGTATTTTCCAAGATTGCAATTTCTGACGGTACTAATGAATTTGCCTTAAGAGGGGTTGATAAAGTATCAGCTCTGGGGACGACTCTGTTGCTGAAAGAATTGCTCCTGATGGATCAGTCTGCCGTGGAACAACTTATCTACGATGCCCAGGAAACAGAAAGTCCACTGTTCATCAATGTCCAGGAATATGCGATCTATGATGCCAATGGGAACGGCAATATGGCTGCTGGTATTCCACTGGTGGTAACCGGCAGTTATGAGAACCCGGTACTAGACAGTATCTCCTATTCCTCCACTGACAACCGTCTGATATTAGATTGGTCACCTGATCTCGTTGTCTATTATCTGTATGATAGAATATCCACAACAAAAACATCTTTTCCTTTGACCGGATTTACCATTACCGATCTGACAACAGGGAATCCCTATAGTGTCGGTGATGTGCAAATTTATCGGAACATGGCAAAAACTGAAACCTATGTGGAATTTGCCGAGAGTGATGCCGGCTGGATTGAGAATGTGGGGAACCTCGGACATTCTCTCCAAATTGAAATAGCACCCTATACTTTTTATACCTCGGGGAATACGGATAATAATGGTAATCTATTAGAAAGCCAAACGGTCGATTACACTGCCGATGCAACTGGCCCATCTATTACCTCGGTGAGGATTGATGAGACGGATAAGTCGATAACAATTGAATTTGATAAAAATGTACTTTCGAATACCATTAATATAGGATCCATCAACCTGACCGTAAATGGACAATCCCTCACACTCAATAACCTTACACTACATGAACTGCCCTATTATAGTGATGTTGTTACCTTAACCATCCCTGATGCTGATTTTAATTCCCTGATCAGCCTCATTCCGGAAAATCAGATCATCCAAATATTCATGGAGTTGCTGACTGAGGATTCTGTTTTCAATGCAGATGGAGTAACAGGTGAACCATTTTTTGATTTGAATAATAACGGCCAATGGGATGATGCACCCGAGCCCCTGGACGATTTTGGATCAGACGGGATAGCCGATGAAGATGAAGCCGGTTATCCTGGCAGCTGTACGGTTGAAGGTTTTTGTTCAGATCCTGCTTATGATAATCAAACGGATTGTGAGAGTGCCTTCTCCTGTTCAGATCCTCAATACAATACCGAGGAAGACTGTTTAGGATTTGATGGAACTTGCACAAATCATCACTATCATAATCAGTCAGACTGTGAATCTCATGGGTTCGTCTGGACCCCTGATAACGCTTGGCAACCAGAAACCTGGACACTCTACTCGGGTCAGGACGAATGTGAGGGAGCCGGGGCAGTTTGGATCGAAAACCTTGACCCCGCAGGGGATGATTATGACGAAACGACCAACCCTGCCGGTACTGAAGGAAATGGAGTATTGGACGAGGGCGAAAGCTTTACAGATGCTTATCCGAACGGTGTTTGGGATTTATTTGAGCCTACTACCATTGAGGTCAATTTTGGCCGCTATCTCTGGAACGAAAGTCATCGAGCCTTTGCTACCAGTCCCGAGTTAAAGTACTTTTCAAAAAAAATGGAGACCAGCGACTTCGTATTTATGGTTGAAGAGAATGCCTGGTCTGGATATTGTAAAAATGAAGAAGACGAAGCTGTCTATGAGGATGCAACGACTGTAGCCGCCTGTAGTGACCTGCCGGATAATTCAGCCAATACACCGGCGTGGGTACAAACCACATCATCAGATTTGACGCAGCTTTCCGAATTTCTCTCTGCAAATATCAGTGGTCTTCAGGAAAGACATGGCAATCTGGTTGATATCGATGGTAACGGTAAGATCATCATAGCATTTTATGATATCATCGACGAATATAGCAAGGGCAGTAACGATACCAATTCAAGTTTAATAACTCAAGGATACTATCACATCAGTGAGACCGCTGGTCCAACCACAAATGCAGGAGATATCATCTATCTCGACAATTCGCCTCAATATGTTTACTCAGGAGACGGAGACATCCCAGATACCGGCACCATGAAAAATGCATTGGTTCACGAAATGACTAAACTCCTCATCGATGAAAATGAACCCGATGAAGAAGTCTGGTTAAGGGAAGGTCTGGCTTATTTTGAACAGCTTCGAATTCTGGGAGAGACTAAATTTTTCGGGGACAATACTAACCCCTCTGTTACTGCCCAGAATCAACTTACCTTTATCAGTTTTTCAAAAAAGAATCGTACTGATCAGTACAATATTTATCTCTTCCTCAATTATTTATTTGAGAAATATACCAACACTGACGGTTGGGATATAATCGATGCTATTGCGGGAAATACGACCTCTCCCGGACTTGCTTCTGTTGAAGAGAGTCTCCATACTATTGGTTTCACGGATGCAAACGTGAAAGATATTTTTATCGACTATGCTACAGCCTGTTTCCTTGACATGGACCAGGACCTTGGAGTTTATAATGGGAAATACCGTTTCGATGCAGTTGATTTGTACGGTGCTCCCTCCGGTAAAAATGCTGGTGTTTGGAAATTTACTGAAGATTCGCCGCCCCCTTATTCTGTAAAAAACATACAGCCCTGGTCCTTCAGTTATTTTCTTATTGAGGGTCTGTCTGTGAGTATGATTGACAACAGTATCACAGTTAAGAGTCCTATGATTACGGCTGATAACAATTTGGTGATAGATGGTTATAACGGGATTGACTTCAGAGCAAAAAAAATTGTTCTGCGCAATGGCTTCATTCAAGCTATGGATCCATTATTTGAAGTAGTGGACTTTGACATGGATACAGTTTCTGGAATCGGCTCATTACCGGTTACAACCAACAGCATTACGGTCAATGACTCTACTTACGATTTTGCCTTTAAATCATATCATGGCGAATGCTCCGACGGTGTATCAGGAACTGAAGAGGAATGCTGCACTGACAGTGGTGGTACTTGGGACGGCGTTTGTTCTGATGGAACCGCAACATGGACTTGGTTCGGTAACCAGAATATGGCCATCGTTGTGGCAAAAGTTGATGATGCACAACCCCCGATCACTTATGATTTTGTTGTTACCACCGTTGACTCCCCACAGGAATTCAGCGACTTCTATGTCATTCAAAATAAGGGTATACTGAACTATCTGGATCTTTTTGTTATCAGTCAAAGACCTATTTTCAGTGAGTCCGGCGTCGAAGGTCCGGAAATCAGCGTCAGAAGTATTTATGATACAACAGCTGTTTTGCTTGCCGCTACACCCATTGCTACCGAAAATTATGTATTGTATCATAATGTCTGGCAGCTTGGAATTTGGTCGGACTATACCCTGAATTACTCAGGGTCTGATCAAAATGGAATTCCTGTGACTCCAGTGAACATTGATATCTCTACGGCTTACACGCTTAACAGACGGGGTGGAGATTTTGAGCTGTCGGATGGGCTGGCCAGGTTGTCTATTCCTTCTGATTATGAACAGAATATTCGTCTGACTGCAATGACCTGCAGCAGACTCGGTAAGAACGGCGTACCAGCTTTTGATTTGGATGGGATTGATTCAGTTACAGAACCCATCTTCTTTGGGCCTTCCGGGGTGAAGCTGGAAGAGCCTTTGAAACTCACGCTTCAACTCCCCGCTGATTTGGATGTAATACTTAAGATTTATAGCTTTAGGGAGGGTAATTGGATCAATATTGGAGGTTCGCGGGTAGAGAATTCGGTTCAGGCCAACATTGACGAGCTGGGCTATTTTGTTTTGGCTTCCGGGAATCATCTGCCTGAACATTCACTTGGGAATATCCCCGAGAGCTTCACACTGAACCAGAATTATCCAAATCCCTTCAATGCGGGTACGATGATCCGCTATTACCTGCCGGATGAAGGAACCGTTAGTCTGAAAATTTACAATATTCGAGGTCAGTATGTCACGACACTTGTTAATGAGTTCCAGAGTGCAAATTGGTACAGCATCAATTGGGATGCTCTGGATAATAGGGGACTTGCCATTCCTTCCGGAGTTTATTTCATGAAACTGGAGGCGGATGGCCTAATCAAAACTCAAAAAATGGTCTTAATGAAATGAGGAAACTATTCTATTTCTTGATAGCCGGGCTTACATTTTATGGTTGCTCGGAGGATTACAGCTCCAATAGCTATCTTTTATCAACTCCCGATACCTATGTAAATTTAATGGAGCGGGGCTGGAATGCTTTTGAACAGGGTAATTTTCAGGCAGCAGCGGATTATTTTCAAACTGCCGCCGACAGAGATGCGACCAAACCGGAGCCTTATCTTGGATTAGGCTGGACATTTGCCAGGTCCACTAATGCAGATCTGGAGACAGCGATGAAAGACCTTAGCAAAACACTCGCCTTTGCTCTTTTTGACCCTGATCTCGAAGCTATACTCAATAATGAATCCAACGCTGGTAAAGCTGTCATCAGCTATGCTATGGGTAATTATCAGGATGCCATTGACCATGCCAACCTGGTTTTGGCTGCTTCCCCCAATTTCTCAATGCGGTTTGATGCCTCAATTAATGCTGATTACTTGGTACAATTACAGTTAAACAGTAATTTTAATCTTGGTGATATTAATGCTGTTTACAAGACACTGGTTGCCATGGGAACTACTTTTTCCACTGTGACAAGTGTAGCATCTGATCCAATTCAAGTAACCCTGGATGATGAATTAACCGGCTTACACACCGGGACATTGGCTCTTACCGGCGACGCACCCGGCTTAATAGATGTCAGTAACGCGGTAGTAGGTACAGCGCCTGATGAAATAATTTATAGTATCGTTACCATCGATGTTGGCAGTGATTCCTTCACACTATCCGGGAATCCACTAATCCCTGCGGATGCCGATGTCTATGTGACCTATGACTATGCACAAAACTATGGTTCATTTATCGATGAACTTTTAGAACACCTGTCAAATCAATAACGTTAATTAGGAGGAATAAAATGAAGAAAACCTTAACACTTGTCCTGGCTATCCTGG
Source organism: uncultured bacterium (assembly GCA_964543505.1). Taxonomy (GTDB): domain Bacteria; phylum Fidelibacterota; class Marinisomatia; order SCGC-AAA003-L08; family JACNLC01; genus JAADGM01. The sequence continues at coordinate 15,450 of CAZIYQ010000006.1, forward strand.
TGGGCGCTTCAATGCTGTTTAGTATGAAGCAGGAGAACACCACAAAAAGGCTGACTACAAATAAAGATGTAGTTCTCCTGGCTGGTCAGAACATCATGGTCCCACAGAATGTGCTGGATCAGGAACAAATAGTACCCCTGCATAAGAGACAGAACGACGATTCTGGCATCTTCCCGGTCAAAGTACAGAATACCGGTGAAGAGAACGTATCGCGTGACTGTTCAGGAGGCGACTGCTGGAACCTGCAGCATGTGGGCGAAGCAACACAATGGTATCTTGGGAGTGGTGACGCTGGTGACACAATGGCGATCGCTTTCCAGGCTGCCGTACCCTGTATCGTTCAGGAAGTTTACATCAAATGGTTCGATGGTGGAAATGTCACCGCCTTTGGTGCTTCTATGAGTGATGCTGCTATTGCCGCTACAAACGGAACCGGCGCATCTGTTAATATGAATGATGGGACCGTGTGGGCTCGTGGTACAGCTCCATTTTCACCCATTGGAACCTTGCAGACAAATCCAACGCCGAATTCAATTGCGGATTATACACCCGATTGGACTCTGGCCATGGATATCGGTGGAACTTTCCAGGTTGGTGATGAGAATGATCTGAGCGACAATCCACCCTTCCTGATCGTCTTTGTAAAAGGCGGTGTTCAGCCGCATCCATTGGCCGCTGATGTCTTTACCGGTATGTCCTATAACTGGTTCGGAGGTCCCTGGACTTCTGGTCCTGATGGCGATATGTCCACACCCGATGGTGACTGGGGTGACGGCTACGGTTGGGGTAACTATCAAAGTTCTACTAGTCTTGGGAACGGTGTCATTGACCATGCTGTGCGTGTCAGAGTGACCTATCCCTGGGGTGCGCCGATCGCTATTAATCCTGGCGTTCTGTCAAATACCTACGCCACAGATGATACTCGCACCGTACCGGTCGATCTGTTCGATGATGTTGAAGGAGGAGTTGGTATCGATGGCAATGATGTGGTTGAATTCCATTGGGCTATCGATGGTGTTGAACAAGCTCCCATGTTTCTTGACGAAGCTACTATGATAGATGTTGGTGCTGATGGTAACGGTGTCTATGGCTTTGATATTACCTATTCTGCCGGTGCAGGTAGTGAAGTATCCTACTGGGTAGTTGCCACAGATAATAATGCCCTTGATTCACAATCAACCCCCATGTCCTTCATGGTACTTGCCCCATCAAATCCGGATGCTGACCTGCTGTTCATCGCAGATAATGATCATCAGTACTATTTCGGCCAGTATGAAGATGTTGCTGCCAGCCTCGGTTATAACTTTGAGGTCTGGAATGTCAAAGACAACAGTGGTATCGACTACTCAGTCATCAATCATGGCTGGACGAATATAATCGTTTATGGCTGGGGAAATCAAAGCCTGCCGGTTGTTGCCGGTGAAGTTGATCCCGGTTATGGTGATTTCCTGGCAAACGGTGGGAATCTTCTTCTTGCCGACCAGGATTGGTTCTATGGCCATGGATTAGACTCAGCCCCAACAAATCTGGTCTTTGGTGCGGGAGATCCGGCCTATGACTGGTTTGGAATTTCCGGCGGCCTGAGTGACCCCGATGACGACGATGATCCCGCTAATGGCGGTGCAGGAGATACGTCTCTTACATCACAGGTTGCAGGTTTAACGGACCTTCATCTTGAAAATGCCAAATATGGAACCCTGAACTGGTCAGATTTTCTTGTTCCCGATATGGCTACAACCATTTATCAGGGCGAACAGACCGAAAATGTTGTCGGTACGGCCTATGAAACTGCAGTCCGCGGTTCCAAAAGAGTCTGTCTTGGCTTTACAGCTGATGCTGCTGTGGATACGACCGACCAGGGTGAGCTGTTCTACACACAGGAATTTGCTGATTACGTAGAATATTTCCTAACTTGGTTTGGTGTTGCCACACCGCCACAGGCGACCATTGTATCGGGTCCATCTGATATTATTTATAACGATGCCGGACAGGAAGTTACAGCTGATGTCTTTGATGTAAATGGCGATGATTTCACCGTTGCCCTGGTTTGGTCAATTGATGGAGGAGCTCCTGAATCTGTTGCAATGACACTTGCAACCCGTTCACTTTATACAGGTTCAATACCTGCAATGGACGGTGGATCAAATGTAGAATATTGGGTCGAAGCGACCGATGCTACAGGAACTGCAGCAAGTGCTTCAGGAACCTATTTCGTGTTTGCTCCTACCAGCGATGTTCTTTTCGTTCTCAACAACGAGATGGATCCGGGTGCATACCCCGGTCTCTATTATTTTTATGATGGATCAACCGGTGGTCTCTGGCAGTATCCTGATTTCTGGTCTGGTGCTGTGAATGCTGATCTACTCAGTTTCTATGATATTGTTTTTGAGATCAATACGACGGGCACTTGGGGTGACTTTGCCGATCATTACGCCATTATTGCTGACTGGCTGGCAGCTGGCAACAAAAACTATTTTGTAGCTGGTGACGAAATGCTGGGCATGCTCTATGGCTGGGCTGATATGGACTTCGCTCCTGGTGATTTCTGGTATGATATGGGAATCACTCATGTGCATAATGATATCGGATCAGGCGGTGCAGCTCCATCACCTCTGGATGCTATTCAGAACGACCTGCTCTCCGGCCCCCTCTATGATGGAGTCATGGCTCTAGGTGATGGCAGTTATGCTGAATATGACCCAGATTATGAGATTGGGTTCACCAATTGGATGGACGGATTTGATGTTGCGCCGGAAGCAAGTCCCTTGCTTTTCGACCAGGCAACAGGTCTTCCTGTTGGCGTTTACAAATCCTGGGACAACGGTAATAAGACCGTCCTGCTGGGCATTGATCCTCTCGCTGTAAACTCGGCACCAACTTATAATTGGTGGGGTGCTGCACAGGAAGGTCCAACCAAAATGTCATTGGATTGGTTCCATGATCTGCTCTGCGAAGCTGACCTTGGTGATGTAAATGGTGACGGCAATATTGACATCCTTGATGTTGTCCAACTCGTTGGCGGCATCCTCGGAACTGTTGACATTGTTGACTGTGCTGCAACTTATGCTGATGCCAACCAGGATGGAAACATCGATATTCTGGATGTTGTGCTGATCGTTAGCTGGATTTTGAATCCACGTAATGATAATGCAACTTCAGCCAGCATTATCCAAACAGAAGAGGGTGTAGAGCTCGTTGCTGACGGATTTGTAGGCGGTCTTCAGATGGATCTTGTTCATGGTGATGATTTCTCCATCGAGCTGTCTGAAAATGCCTATGTTGCAGATTATGTTACCAATGGTAATACTACAACTGTCCTTTTGGTGGCCCCGAAAGGTGAGCTCTTCACCGCTACGGGTGAATATCAGATCCAGAATGTAATCGGGGCAACAACTGATGGCTACATCGAAGTTGGTGTGAACGCTCCCACTGAGTTCTCTCTTGGTGTGGCGTATCCGAATCCATTTAACCCTTCAACCAGCTTTAAACTGAATGTACCTACTGACGGTCAGGTATCCGTCAAGGTGTATAATGTTGTTGGTCAGTTGGTAAAGGTATTGGTGGATGAAAACATGGTGGCAGGATATCACAGCATTACTTGGGATGCAGCTAATGTTCCCAGTGGAATGTACATGATCCGTGCAGAAGTCGGATCAAACGTTGCAACTCAAAAGGCAATGTTGCTGAAATAATTCCCTGTTTTTTTGAGATAGAAAAACCCCGCCGAGCTGCGGGGTTTTTCTTTCCTGTCAGTTATTCAGCTTGATAAATAAAAATTCTATCCTGACAACCACAGGATGAAGAAAATCAATCAAATTATCACATCAAATGATTAGCTGCGAATTACTAAATTATAACCCTGAATTTTACTAATTATTAGAGGAAGTTATGTCCGGACATAGTAAATGGTCAACAATCAAAAGAAAAAAAGGCGCAATTGATGCAAAGCGCGGTGTAATTTTTACGAGGATATCTAAAGATATAACTATTGCTGCAAGACAAGGGGGCGGAGAGCCCTCTATGAATCCTGCACTAAGGCTTGCTATAAAAGCGGCTAAAGCCTCAAACATGCCTGCTACGAATATTGATAGGGCGATTAAAAAAGGAACGGGTGATCTGCCCGGACAGTCATTTGAGGATTGCGTTTACGAAGCTTATGGTCCCGGTGGTGTGGCTATAATGATGGAGATTCTTACGGATAACAAAAACAGGACATTACCGGAAATTCGAAACATACTCTCAAAAAATAATGGTAACTTGGGCGAATCCGGGTGTGTTAACTGGATGTTTGAAAAAAAGGGTACTATTACGGTCGAAAAATCTTCTGCAGATGAAGAAAAATTAATGGAACTCTCCCTCGATCTTGGTGCTGAAGATTTCAAAGAAGACGAAGATTATTTCATTATTATAACGGGGCCCGATGAATTTAATGCTGTGAGTTCCGGCCTTGAAGATGCCGGGGTTACAGTTGCCTCTGGGGAATTGGGTCTTGAACCAACCAATACGGTTAAAGTGGTTGGGAATGAGGCTGCCTCATTGCTCAGATTAATGGAAAACCTCGAAGAACATGATGATATTCAAAAGGTATATTCAAACTTTGATATCGATGATGACACACTCCAGAATATTGATGATGAATAAATTACGAGTGCTGTAAGCAGCGAATATGCGAATCCTCGGCATTGACCCCGGGCTCGTGCAAACGGGGTATGGCCTCATCAGCGTCAATAATAAGAAAATTGAGTTGTTGGATTTGGGTGTGATTAAGCCTAACGTAAAGGAGATTATCTCAGTCCGATTGTTGACAATATTTGAAGATATCAAGTATCTTATAAGCCAGAATAAACCGACTGTATTTGCAATTGAGGAGGTCTTCTACGGGAAAAATGTTCGTTCTCTTTTGGGACTTGGGCAGGCTCGAGGTGCGGCTATCCTGGCAGCTGCAGAGCTGGGAGTGCCAATCTATGAATACTCGCCGAGAAAAATCAAGCAATCACTTACAGGTAATGGGAATGCTCAAAAGGAACAAGTCCAATTTATGGTGAAAAATATCTTAAACATGTCCGTCCCGCCTGAGCCTATCGATGCCTCGGATGCCCTTGCGGTGGCACTGTGCCATAATCAGCAGTTCAGATTTCAGGACCTATGATTGTAACAATAACAGGAACTTTGGTATCGAGAACACCGGGGATAATTATCATCAATGTGAATGGTCTCGGTTATGCCTGCCATATTTCTACCAATAGTTTCGAAGATTTGCCGAATCAAGGATCTGAAGTTTCACTTCTGACGCACTACCACGTGACGGAAAACAGCAGAGAATTGTATGGATTTTCCAAAGAAGCTGAAAGAGGGTTGTTTAAGATGCTGATTGGGGTTTCCGGGATCGGTCCCAAAACTGCGATTCAACTTCTGTCAGCTGTAAAACCTGATGAATTTAAAAGACGCATCGTAGCCAGTGAGGTCGGAATGCTGACGGCACTGCCCGGTATCGGTCCCAAAACTGCCCGACGGATCATCATTGAGTTGAAAGATAAATTCGTAAAATTAACGGATGAAGATATGCCAATTGAGGGGGGTGAAGAGACTCATAAATCCATCAAAGAATCACAAAATGCATTGGTTAATCTTGGATTCAGACCACATGAGGTAAGAAAAATAATCAATCAGATTATTAGAGATGATAAAAATATACAAACCGAACAATTAATAAAAAAGGCTTTAGCACTTTTAAGATGAGCAAAAAGACTTCTTTGTATGAACGACATATTAAATTGGGTGCAAAAATGGCTTCATTTGCCGGATTTGAAATGCCCATAAATTATCCCGATGGTATTAAAACTGAATATTTCGCTGTGCGGCGGAGCATCGGGATCTTTGATGTCTCCCACATGGGAGAATTCATGGTGACCGGCAGCAAAAGTTTAGATTTCCTGCAAATGACTACGATAAATGATGTCTCGAAATTAGCCGTCGGGGATGCTCAATACTCCGCCATGTGTTTTCCGGACGGTGGCGTCGTGGATGACTTGATAGTTTATCGCAAACCTAATGGCTATATGCTTGTAGTCAATGCAGCTAATATTGAAAAAGATTTCAATTGGCTTCAGCAGCATCTGCCAGAAGGTGCATCACTCGAGGATATCTCGGATTCACTCTCCCTGGTTGCAATTCAGGGTCCATTGTCGAGAGAAATCCTTTCGCGATTTATTCAGTTCGACCTAAATATGGGTTTTTATACTTATCAGGAATCTAAATTTGATAATAGTCCCATATTGTTAAGCAGAACCGGTTATACGGGTGAACTTGGGTTTGAGATCTATTGTGATCACAATACAGCCCAAAAGGTGTGGGATTGTCTATCACTCCTCGATGAAGTTAGTCCTGCAGGACTTGCAGCCCGGGACGTTTTACGTCTTGAAATGAAGTATTGTTTATATGGTAATGATATTGACAAATCGACCAATCCAATTGAGGCCGGCCTCAGCTGGATAACGGCGTTGGGGAAAGGCGATTTCATCGGTAGCGCTGCAATTCTTAGAGTAAAAGAAAATAAGCCTCACCGCCGTCTGGTGTGCTTTAGATTAGAAGAACGAGGCATACCGAGGCATGAGTATCCTATACAATTGGATGGTGAAAATGTGGGAGTTGTGACCAGTGGGACTCAGTCCCCTTCACTAAATGTAGGTATCGGAATGGGCTATGTTGAATCAGGAAAACACCAAGCGGGTAAGCAGATTGATATTATCATTCGTGATAAACCGGTTAAGGCTGTTATCGTCAAACCTCCCTTTATTGGGGAGACGTCACTGCTGAAGTAGCTTTAGCGACAAAAACTATTTAAACTCTTGAAAAAGTATAAAACAGAAATAATCGGGATACTCATTATTCTCGTGGCAGTCCTTACGCTCCTGAGTCTGATCACATTTGATCCGACCGAAGAGCCCACCATCTCCGGAAATATTGCGATTCATAATTTGATGGGTATTCTCGGCGTTTATATTTCCCATTACTTGATCAAGATGACATTTGGCTGGGGTTCAATGGTTTTCCCTGTTATTATTGGATGGTTTGGGATCGTTATTTTTGCAGATCGAAAGATTCTGCCATTTTTGAGGCACGCTCTGTACTGGGTTGGACTTGGCGTCCTTACGGGTGTCATCATAGCCGCCGCTCAATTACTGCTGACGCCAGACGTCCTTGATTTTACCTATTGCGGGCTCCTCGGCGGGCTGATTACAAGATATATTGTAGATTTCACTGGAATTGTCGGACTAGCAATCATTCTGGTGACTGGCAGCATCATATTGATTTCAGCCTATTTGCGGTTATCTATTTTTAACGGCTTAAAATATTTGAGTAATACTATTGCTACCGGGATAACCAGGGTATTAAAGACAATTAAAAAAATGATACCCGCGAATTTTGGGAGTAACAATAAAATAAATAAATTACCTGACCCTACAGTTCCAGTAGTTACGAGAGAACCATCAAAAGAAAAACAATTAATAAAAACAGGGAAAGACGAACCTCACAGGGAAAAACCAGAAGATCATTTAGAATCCGCTGTGGTGATTGACCAAGATGAAAAACATGCCGAAGATGATGCCATCCAACCTGAAGAGGGTCTCGATGATATTCCTATTGACGAGATGGGAACTATCATCGAGGGAAATGCAGATAAAGGGAAAACCGGGCTTTTAAAGCTGCATCAATATAAATTACCGTCTATCGAATTACTTAATGAACCGGCCGAAATTATTGATACAATCAGTGAGGAAGTACTCCACCAAAGGGCTGACCAACTCAAACATGCTCTTGATACTTTTAAGGTAGCGGGAAAAATTGTACGAATTTCACCGGGGCCTGTAATTACTTTATACGAAATTGAACCGGCTGAGGGAGTACGCGTAAATAAATTCACAAGTCTGTCAGATGATCTTGCCCGAATCATGCGTGCCGAGAGGATCAGGGTCATTGCCCCAATCCCCGGTTCTAAAACAGTCGGGATTGAACTGCCGAATGAAAATCCCGCCATTGTTGCTTTGCGTACCATCATTAGTTCAGAAAAATATATCAAAAGTAAATCGAAATTGACCATCGCAATGGGGAAAACGACCAAGGGTGATGCTTATGTGACTGATCTGGCTAAGATGCCGCATATATTGATTGCAGGTGCCACAGGATCCGGCAAATCGATCTGTATCAATACGATTATCATGTCCATCCTTTATAAGGCCAAACCGGATGAAGTAAAGTTCATCATGATCGATCCCAAAAAATTGGAACTGTTTACCTATAAATCACTGGTGGGCTATCACCTGATCACATCCGCAAATATCGATGAATATGTAATGACCACAGCTGAAAACGCAGTTGGGATTTTGAATTCAGCCTTATCGGAAATGGAGAGACGCTATACTCTTTTCGCTAATTCCACAGTACGAAGCATATCAGAATATCATGCGAAAGCGAAGAAGAATCCGGAAATGGAGAATGTGCCCTATATTGTAGTGGTCATCGATGAGCTTGCTGATCTGATGCTGACTGCAGGCAGGGATGTGGAAGAACCCATCACGAGATTAGCGCAAATGGCTCGGGCCGTCGGGATTCACCTGGTCGTCGCAACACAGCGGCCTTCGGTCGATGTCATCACAGGCTTAATTAAGGCAAATTTTCCGGCGAGGATTGCATTTCAGGTATCACAAAAAGTCGATTCCAGAACGATCATTGATCAAATGGGAGCAGAGAAGTTGCTTGGTAGGGGCGACATGCTTTTTCTTCCTCCGGGTACGTCTGAACCTTTTCGGCTCCACAATGCCTATATCAGCACATCAGAAATCGAAGCGATCATGGGGCATATTTCATCTCAACCAAAATCTGAAGAGCTTTTGCTGCCTGAAATTAAGGGAAAACCAATCAATACTGAATTTTTATTGGATGAAGACCAAGATGAACTATTAATGGAAGCTGCCAAACTTGTTGTCGAACAGGGACAGGCATCAGTGTCAGCCCTGCAGCGTCGATTCCGGATAGGCTATAGCAGAGCCGGCCGTCTGATCGACGAACTGGAAGCATTAGGTGTTGTGTCTGGATATAGCGGCAGCAAGGCTCGTGAGGTACTTGTTGACAGTTCCTATCTCGATGATTTGATGAAATAACCAATCCTCTGTTTAGCTGTCCATAAAATCATCATGAATAATTCAAAACTCGCCATCCTGTTTACAATCATATCATTTGCATTGCCGGCGGACCTTTTTCAAGATTGGCTGGATCAAATTTATTCTTATGTCGATTCCACTGGTGTTGAAATCTCGTTCAATTACCAATACTCCGCCCAATCGAAGGATGAGATTTCCGGGGGTTTTCTACGTTACCATGATTCGAAAAATTTTCTCTACCAATTAGATAAGAAAACCGTGTTTGCGGTCGATTCAGTCTGGAAAACATATGATAAAAGTACTAACCAGGTTTTTATCCATGACCCGGATCTACAATTTGAAGACCTGGTATTGAAGTGGTTCCAGCGGGATACCTTGTTGGCTCCCAATAAAGTTCAAAAAATCTCACCTTATGCTTATTCTGTGCATTTGTCGGCAGATCTCTCAAATTTTGATATCATCTTTTCTGATAATAATACAGTGAATCAAATCATCATTTACAGCGCTGACGATGCAGTGATCATAAACGTCGAGTCAATTAACCTTATTTCGGCTGAATTAAAAGAGCCTTTTAAACTGGCATTGCCCGATGCCTTCGAACTTGATTTGAGAGAATAATAGTGACACAACACCCGATAATTTCCAAACTGAAATCGGCCTGGGTATCGGTTTTGACAGGAATTCTGATCAGTATTGCCGGTTTGATCTGGGCTTTTCATGATTTCAGATTTGACAATTTTCTACAAGCACTTAAGGGTACAAATTATTATTACATCATCGCCGCAAGTCTATTAATGATCTTTTCTGTTTTTGTAAGAGCCATCCGGTGGAGTTACCTCATTTCTGTTGAAAAAAAAGTGCAGTACAATCATCTGGTAAAGGCAGAGTTTATCGGTTATTTTGGGAATTTTATCTTACCCCTGCGTCTCGGTGAAATTCTTAGGACTTATATTGTCAGCCGGGAAGAGAAATTATCAGGAACTTTCGTGTTCGGTTCTATCGTATTAGAAAGGTTACTGGATACGGCGAGTATGGGAATTTTAACCATTTTCATGATATTTCAATTTGATCTCCCTGAAGAGATTAAAGGGTATGTGCATAAAGGTGTATGGGTAGTCCTTTTCAGTGGAGTTTCATTAATTTTAATTTTAATTAGGTTAAATAAAATAAAAGCCGCAAACAGGTTATCGGTAGCTATAAAAATATTCACAAAAAGTTTTGCCTTACTCCGAAGTTCTTTACGCTATAAAGCCATTGCGTTGAGTATTGGCCTTTGGTTGATTTACTGGGCAGCGACTCATTTTATTCAAGCGGCAATGCACTTAGGAATGTCTCCGATAGGTTCTTTGATCGTTTTAATTTTGACATCATTTGCAGGGTCTATACCATCTGCTCCCGGTATGATCGGTACGTATCATGCAGCCGCGAAATATACACTCATGTCAGTGATTGGTGGATACACTGCGAGTCAGGCCATTAATTTTGCGGTTTTACTCCATGCTTATGGCTATATACTTTTCACTCTAATTGGTGGTTACTACTTTATTCAAAGTCAATTTAGGGCTGCAGCTTTAAAAAATGTACTCCAATATAAGGTAATGAATGAAAATTAAGGTCATCATGGGCGGCAATTCATCTGAGAGAGATGTATCCATCCACACAGGGGTGGGCATTGTCAGAGCCCTTGAGGAGAGTCATGACGTTGAAGGAATCCTGATAGGCGATGATTTTGAGAATAGCTTAGTGAATTTAAACAGTACCGAATTGATTTTCATTGCACTTCACGGCGGATTCGGAGAGGATGGGCAGGTTCAGAGATATCTGCAAAAACAGGGTGTCAAATACACGGGCTCGGGGCCTGAAGCATCAAATATGGCGATGGATAAAAATGCCACAAAAGAGTTAGCCGTACAAAATGGGGTCCCCACTCCCACTTGGCAAATGGTTCAAAATGATTGCATAAAAATCCCTGACATTTTGAGTGTTCCCTGCGTGGTTAAACCAAATACGGAAGGTTCTACTTTTGGCTTAACAATTGTCCGGGAGGAATCTGAATTTGCCGAAGCCATCAAATTAGCCGGAAAATATTCCAATGACATCATGATTGAAGAATATATCCCCGGCAGGGAGTTGACCGTTGGAATTCTAGGTGAAAAAGCTTTACCCATTGTCGAAATAATTCCACATGCTGGTTTATTTGACTACGAATCAAAATACACGGTGGGGAAGAGTAAGTATATTTGCCCTGCTAAAATTGTGAAAGAATTAACGGATAAAATTCAATATGATGCTTTGAAAATTTATAATGCATTGGGTTGCAGGCATTATGGGCGAGTTGATTTTCGACTCGATAATGATAGGCATCATCTGCTGGAGGCCAACACTCTGCCGGGGATGACATCCACTAGTTTGTTACCCAAAGCTGCCCAAGCGGCCGGGATAAGTTACAATCAGCTAATCGAAGAAATAATTAATCTTGCAATTGAGGGAAAATGATCAGATTTCACAATACGCTTCACAGGAAAATCGAAAAATTCAAACCCATTTCCGATGGAACGGTAAAATTATATACATGCGGTCCAACGGTATATAATTATGCCCATATTGGGAATTTGAGAGCCTATATTTTTGAAGATTTATTGAAAAGGTTTTTAGAATATTCCGGATATAAAGTAACGCATGTAATGAATCTGACCGATATTGATGATAAAACCATTCGTCGATCTATTGAAGAAGGAGTCTCATTAAAATCATTCACTGACGGTTTTATTCAGTCGTTTTATGAAGACATTGATATTCTGAATATAAAAAGAGCTCATCATTACCCTCGTGCGACCGAGTTCATTCCACAAATGATCCAGATGGTGAAGACGCTGGTGGAGAACAAGCACGCCTATGTCACAGACGATGGTTCCGTATTTTTTAAGATATCAAGCTATCCGGATTATGGCAAACTGACAAATTTAAATCTGGATGATCTTAGAAGTGGTCAGAGGGTTGAGAACGACGAGTATGAAAAAGAAGAAATGAGGGATTTCGCCTTATGGAAAGGTGCAAAATCAGATGAAGGGGAGATTCATTGGGAATCGCCTTGGGGGCCGGGCAGACCCGGCTGGCACATTGAATGTTCCGTGATGTCAACATTTTATCTTGGGAATCATTTTGACATCCATTGCGGAGGTGTTGATAATATTTTCCCTCATCATGAAAATGAAATTGCACAAAGCTGTGCAGCTTCAGGAGAGAAATTTGTCAATTACTGGCTTCACAATGAGCACCTTATTGTAAATGGTCAGAAAATGAGTAAGTCTTTGAACAATTTCTACACTCTCGGAGATCTGCTTGATAAGAATTTTTCTCCAGAAGCGATACGATATACACTTTTATCCACGCATTACCGGCAAAAACTTAATTTTACTTTTGAAGGTGTTTCAGACAGCCAAAAAAGTATTAACAGATTGAGAGAACTGAAAAGACGCTTAACTCTCGTTGAGTCGCCAGAAGGTGATGATCTGTTAGTTAGTACATCCCAACTTATTTCGGCGTTTAAAGAGAAGTTAAATTCTGACCTTAATATATCTGGTGCTCTTGGCGAGCTTTTTAGTTGGGTTTCTAAAACTTTTGTATTGATAGATAAAGGGCAGGTGTCGCGTGAAGGGGCAGAAAATGGTTTAAAAACCCTGGAATCTCTGGATCAGATATTGGGAATAATTGAGGAAAAAAATCCATCATTGGATGGCGAGATTGAAGAACTGATCAAGACCAGAGAAAACGCCAGAGCAGACAAAAATTGGTCTCTTGCAGATGAAATCAGGAAAAAACTGGCTGATATGGGGATAATTTTGGAGGATACTCCAAAAGGTACAGTCTGGAAACGTGGTTCCTGAATTAATCTAAAGTAGAGTGAATAAAATATT
>CAZIYQ010000007.1:0-27223 GCA_964543505.1 uncultured bacterium
ATAGGTTTCATATTCCACGGTGTAGTGATTGCCGCCGCCGTTGGTCCAGATATTTTCGTAATAGGATTCCACTTCGTCTGAAATACTGCAGCCGCCGGGAGCTTCGAGGTACACATCCGTCTCAAGGTTGTAATTATCAATATTCCTCCTCGTCAGATTCGCTGACCCCAGAACCATGGCGGCACTCCCGTCACCTCTTCTCAAGAAGGTGAGCTTGGTATGGAATTGTTCACCATGGGTATCGTACCAGCGGACCTGAATCTTGCCTCCGGACTTGCGAACCAGCTTTGCCGCAGACTGTCGGTTGGGGATACCGTTTTTTTCACGGCCAAAAGCATCCCTGTTGGGGTCAAGGATGAGCCGTATACTGGACCCACGCTTTGAGGCTGCTACGAGTGCTTGAATGATGTCTTTGTCCGAAAAGTAAAACATTGCCAGTGAGAGCCGGTCTCCCCGACCAATGGAATTGATCAGCTTGAGTAACTTCCTTTCAATGCTGTGTTCTGTGAGGAGCTGAACGCGAAGAATGTCTTCTCCGGTGAGGATGCTATCCGGGTGATCCTTTGGGCCGGTGCTTGAAAGTGCCGCATCACTGAATCTGGCAACACCGCTTTCGGAGAGATACAATTCTCCGGCAAATTCGCCATCAATTTTTAGGGCCACATTTGAATGGGCCGAGCTGCCGTCATGAGGATTGGCCGACAGAACCATGGCCGTCGGCTGGCCCTGCTCGTCAGCGAAAATGATTTTGCGGTGGTTCGCCTTGAAATTAAGCAGAGCCAGATAACTCCTCAGGGTTATTTTGTTTTTCATGTTCGAAAAAGGATTCGGCATTATCCCGTCATATTCGGAATTACCGAACCATTGAAAGAAGGTTCGCCAGACGGAAGAATACAGGGGGTTACTATCCCGCAATTTTCTTAAATCGGTAACAATGACATTAATCCCGTTTGACTTCAGCTGTTCAATTTGATCCGATTTATGACCGCCGTAAACCGTATTGATGGGATCGGTGATCAGATCGATTGATATTTCAGGATCGGCTTGCTTTTTATGGATAAGCTTCTGCGTTAGTTCATCTGAAATCCCCCTGTAGATCACATCGCCCGAATTTGCAAAATCATTAAACAAAAACATATCGATGACGATGTATTCCCTGGCGCTATCGATCATCGAAAAGACCGTATCAAAAATTTCCTGTTTCGAAACCCTTACTCCACTGCTGTCGAGATAGGTCAGGTCATTGAGAAATTCAATATCCTCTTCAGCAATCTGGTACACTTTACTCTGATAATCGAGGTTTTCCGGCAGGGCTTTGTGGGTATGGGTGAATCCCACCAGAGACAGCCATCCAAATAGAATCAATGCAGCATTCATAATTCATTTTCTTTCATTTAAAAAAAGGGTGTTTTGTGTCAATGAGACCAACAGAGATAAAGGGTGTGAGGGAGACGATCCGGAATTCATGTATGAACTTAAAGAAACAGCCTTATCCCAAGACCAATCAGCAGCAGACCGAAAAAGCGGGAAAACCACAGACGATATTTTTGGACGGCTCGCTGTACAGGGGCAGTCTGAATGACCAGCACAAACAAGGACCAGACGATGAGGGCTTCCATCAGCATTACGGCGCCGTAACCGAATTTATCACTCAACCGCAGGTCGGGATCGATCAATTGCGTAAAAACACTCAAAATGAACAGCAATGCTTTCACATTCAGCAGATTGCAAAAGAGTCCGTCCCGAAATCCCCTCACAGCAGAGACATCAGCACTTTTCTCTTTGTTGAAATCGAGAGATTCTGCTTTTTCACGGATGGCCTGAATCCCGATGAAAATGAGATACAGGGCACCGGCGATCTTTACAAAACGATAGACGGTGGTGTTACTGCTGATGATCAATGCCAATCCTAGAATCGAAACGGAAATATGAAAAGTCAATCCCACCACAATACCCCAAACCGTTAATAAGGCAGGTTTGCGCGGGTAACAAATACCGTTTTTGATGAGCAAAATCATATCCGGTCCGGGACTCATCATGGCAAAAAACATGATGGTGATCAATGGCAGCAGAGAATGAGTAATTTTAAATGCTCCTGTAATATTCTAAAAAGGGTAGCCAATATTGATGTTCACAAATAGATCTGGGTTCTGATTGCTGCTGACCAGCGAGAATTCCATGGGTCCAATGACACTGTCATAACCGAATTTCACACCATACCCCGAAAGGGCAGATTTTGATTTGATTAAATCGGGGAATTCATTCCCCGGACTGCCGTCGTTAACTTTGGCCCAGTTGGCTTCAAAAACCAGATAATTGTTCTTCCAGGCCTCGATTTGCAAGGTTACTCCCGCCAGCAACAGGTTCTGTCCGGCTTTTTCCAAAAAGTCCAATCCGGCAAAGGGAAAGATAGTTTCGTCAGAAGAGTTCACACCGCCAAGTTTGAAATAGTGTTTCCATTTTGCGGTGCCGCTAGTAGCTCCAATACCGACCCGCTCGATTAGAGTTATTTTGTTACCAAAGGGGGTCGCAGACATGTAGGATGCCGAAAACAGGGTATAGGGATCGATCAAATTTGAGGGATTCCATATTCGGTTCTGGTGAACAGAATGCACGATTGCGTTTACTTTTACACCTTCGTGTGGATAGGTTAATTTATCGACAGTATCGAGCCGTAAAAATCCGCTGAAAATGAATTGATCGTAATTGGAATTCCCTTCCGGGTTCAGTGGCAGATATTTTTTATTTTTGTGGGTCTGTTCGAATTCCAAGCCCGCACCTGCCGTGAAGGAGTTAGACAACAACGTTAAAAGCCGAAAGTTTAGGGAATGGCTGCGATGCTCGAAGCTGATATTGTCATATTCTCTGGCATAATTCCACACATAAGGATTGAAATCCAACAATTTGGCACTGATCTCAAACCCTAAACCGAGTTTCCAGCCTGCGTAAATGAAATAGGAGGCTTCCAGTAAAGGCACTTCGCTCAAGCGGAAGTTGAAAGCTAATATTGAACCCTGCCTAAAGACATTTTGGAAAGTATTGTTGAGCAGCACCGCTGATTTCAGATCACTGTCATAATGGACACTGAATTTGAACTGATTGTTCGATTGTTCTTCGACTTTCACGATCAATTGATAGCCTGATGCCGCTTTTTCAAGTTGATAGGTGACCCGCTTAAAATAACCGCTGCCGTAAAGGTTGGCGATACTGCTTGCCAAATCGTTAGCTGTCAATGCTTCCGGAAGCGCAAGATCCAGTTTGTGGTCGCAGAAATCTCCTGAAATATTGTCAAGTCCCTGATATTTTAGTGCAACGATGGTCAGGGGTAGGGCTAAACTGTCAGCTGTAATTACCGGTCGTGCGCCAACTATCGCCCCCAGCGAATCTGTCAGTGCCAAAAGTTTTGGGAGGGCTTTGCGAGCTTCATTTTCACCCAGTTCGATGAGCTCGACTGCTTCAGAAAAGCTGCCCATGTTGTAATTACGGATGTCCGGGGCAATGAGAATATCGCAGTTTTCACGTTGAGTTTGTGTGGATGTCACAGCCTCAAAACTGAGCGACTGATCGATGATTCTCGGGAGGGAATCCAGCTGGCGCTTGGTATATAATGGGGCGGTAACATCCACGCCGATGACAACATCCGCCCCCATGGCGCGGGCATCGGAAACCGGGAAATTGCGCACCAGACCGCCGTCCACCAGAAGCTGGCCTTGCACTTCGACCGGTGTAAATATTGTCAGCAAGGACATGCTCGCCCGCAGGTCTTCGGCCAGATCACCGGCTTCAAATACGACAGCCTTACCCGTGACGAGGTCCGTGGTAACACAACGGAAGGGGATGGGGAATTGACTGAAATCATGGATACCGCGGGCCGGCCAGATCAAGCGGTTTATAAAAGCCGACAATTGCTGACCGGCGATCAGTCCCGGAGGCAGTTCCACCTTACGGCCTTTCATTGGAAAAGTTCTCAAGAAAATCTCATTTTCATCTTTGTTTAATATCGAGATGTTCCGTCTTGAGATTTTATCTTCCTGCACTTGATTCCAATTTTGTTCCAAAAATAGGCTCTCAATAAGTTCGGGTGGATAGCCCATGGCATAAAGGGCACCGATAAAAGCTCCCATGCTCGTTCCGGAGATATAATCGATGGGAATTCCTGCTTCTTCAATAACCTTTAGAACGCCGATGTGAACGAAGCCCTTCGCTCCACCACCCGAGAGGGCGAGTCCGATTTTTGGTCTCGTTGCTCCCATACTTTCAGAGGTAAAAAAGGTTATGGCCAGCAGTAGCATCAGGCCGAAGCGCAGGACCCTCGAATCAAAAATTGTTATCATACTAACGCGTGAAACGGCTGAAATCGTAGCCTGCTTTTTTCAGGTTTTTTTCATGTACTTTGAAAAATCGCCTGATCTCTCCGGCCGGAACCGTGAAAGTAATGCCGTAATTAATATTTTTTTGGATCATAACGTGAGCGTCATCTTCGTAAGATAGATTGGGATTGAAATAATTTTCTTTCAGACTGTCCGCAGGGGACAAGACATAATCGGTTCGTGAAGAGACTGCCTTTGTCAAACCCACCAGCTCAAAATTGGGTGCGCCGTCCCTTATTGCCAGGATTATTCCTCCGCTGGAACCCCTGTTAAAAAGTGCATCTACGAAAAATTCGTCTCCAAAGTCATTCTCTACCAGACTGACAATGCCTCTCGTCACCATTTTTTTGCCCATGGGGAACCCTAGTAAATAAACAAATGAACCCCACTGAAGGTCAGATGACTTCCCCAGAGGAAGCTTGAAAACCTGGGCATCCGGAGTTTGAAAAAACGATTTCCCAAGCAATACAATATCGTGAATTTTATCCAAAGCAAGGATTTGCAAATCGTTCCCTTCGGGGAGATCGTTGACATAATACTGCTGTCGAACTTTGACAGCTACAGTTTGGATTATTTTCTTTGCATTTTTTCCGGATGGAATAAAGTAAGAGATGAGTGTATCCTCTGCTGTCACGATATGAGCGCAGGTTAGTATGGCAATCTTATCCGTGTCAGCATAAATAATCGTAGCCGTCCCATAAGCTGTGGAATTGGTGAAAAGTATTGATTCACTATTTTTTTCGAAGTCAAGTGACGGTAATTCGGATGCCATTAATTTCAGGGATTTTGAGAATACATAGGTTTTATAGTAAACGGTACTGTTGATCTTTCGCAGTGATTTTGCAATAGTTTCGAGGTCATGCGAGACAGATTGATTTGGGAATTCGCTGTCATAGCGGCCATCCGGCGCTGTAGAGTGATCCACAGGCATAACCTGACTGCAGCTCGTCAGCAGCAGCGTTACAGAAAGGACTCCTGTCAAACAGATGAAGTTAAGATTTTTCGCATTCATTTGTAAATAATGCCCACTGTCTGAACTTGTCGAAATGGCCTGCATCTGTCAGATTGAATTGCAGAGGTGCAACAGAGATATAACCGGCCTTGAGGGCTTCTGTGTCCGTGTCTTGATCTTCACTAAATTCCGCTCTGGCTCCACTCATCCAGTAATAGGTCCTGCCGCGCGGGTCCGAGCGTTTGTGGAATTCTTCGTTATAAACGGCACGACCATGGCGGGTCAGTCGTACGCCGCGGATCTGCGAATCGGGAAGTGCGGGAACATTCACATTCAAAATTGACCCGTCGGGAAGACCCTCTTTCAAAACTTTTTGGGCAATCTCCCGGGCAAAAGTGCCGGCCCGGGTAAAATCAGGCTTGTGCCAGGTGTCGAGGGAAATGGCGATGGAGGGAATACCGAGGATCATTCCTTCCGTTGCAGCTGATACGGTTCCCGAATAAAGCACATACAGACCAGTATTAGCCCCGGGGTTGATCCCTGAAATAACCAGATCGGGTTTGCGGGGCAGGATGGCCTTGACCGCCAGTTTGACACAATCCGCCGGCGTACCGGTGCTGGAAAAAGCGTTCACGTCTTCGGCACCGGGGGAAATGTAACGATCCACCCGGAGGGGTGCTGTGAGAGTTATGGCGTGGCCCACAGCACTGCGTTCCGTATCGGGTGCAACGACATAAATCTCACCTAAAGACTTTAGATTCCGTAAAAGTATCCAGAGACCAGGAGCCTGAATACCGTCGTCGTTTGTGATGAGTATTAGAGGTGGCATATAGATGTGGTCAGTGGGATCCGCTCATGAGCCGGTCATCACGTCTTTTCAAAAGCCAGGCTGCGATGAGGACTGCTATTAGAAAAGGTGCAGAGAAGGGAACGGCGAAGGACAAAACCAGACCGCCAACCACCGCTGCTGCCAACGCCGTGACAAAGCCTGCACCACCAATCAGTAACACAATTGCTAGGATCAGGATCACCAATCCGGGAATCGAGGCGAGAAAGAGAGCGGCCAATCCTGCAATGGCAAAAAACATCCAGCCTAAAACTCGCAGGAAGACCCCCAAAAAAAACACCATGATTAACAGGCCAAAGATCGTTGACAAGAATTTCATAATTTTCCTTTCAAGATTTATGTTTTAAACTGCAAGGTTGCTCTGTGCATCTGAAGTTAGTTTTACGGCTGAGTCTTTTGTTTGATGGTGGGTTAAAGTTGCTGCATGAATTAATCCAGAAACAATTGATGAGTTCAGTTTTACAGATGTTGTATTTATATTCCACAAAAAGTCGAAAAAGAATTGGGAAACAGTTTCACATCCAATGATAGAAAAAAACATGGATTTATTTGATCTGAAAACTAGCTTAAGCCGTTGAAAACCATCCTCAAACATCGGTCGTAAAGTATAATAAAACCAGGTCTGATAACAATACATTGTCCTTGAGTGATTTCGAAGGAACTGGGTTGGCCAAAAGTCTATTTCAGGCATGGGTTTTTCTAATTTTTAGAAAATGCGGTGAAGCAGTCCCAAAGAGGAAAATTAGCTGGATTTTTTATTTTCGGGCAGATGATTGGAAAGACTTAAAATGATATGCTCAAAGCCATAATATTGAGTAGTGCCATCAAGGATGAAACCTGCGGAAAGGGCCACTTTCAATGAGGGAATATTTTCGGGTCTTATCAGGCAGTACAGCTTTGGAATTTTGAATCGCGGCATGCTGAACTTAATAATTCCCTTAACTGCTTCAAGTGCATAACCCTGATGCCAGTGAGTTTTATTCAGCATATACGTAATTGATGGCATCGCTTCTCCGTCAAAATTTTGCAGGCTGACGCCCGCCTGCCCGACGGTGCGATTTGTCTTTCTGTCGGACACGAGCCAAATTCCAAACCTGTCTCTTCGATAGCGTTCCATCTGGCGACTGATCCAGTCATGGACCTGCCCTGTAGAAAAATCCCTGCCCCAATAAAACATAACCTCTTTGTCGAAGAGCATTTCAGAGATATCCTCAAAATCAAGATCATCCAATTCCCTGAAGACTAACCTTGGCGTTGAAAAGGTTATTCTATCGGGTTTCATTTGTAAAATTGGATTGAAGATGATATCAGCAGAAAGCGGTTACCCCTGTTTTAGGAAATAAAGCACTATCAGTCCAAGCAGTAACAGAAAAAAGATGAGTTCCAAAGCAGATAACTTTTTTCGGCGCACGTCAGGATGTAATTCTGACTATTTCCCGTAAGATTTCCATTTCTTTTTGTTCAAGAGACCAATTAAAAGAAAACAGCACCCATCGATGTGAAAGGGAGACTTTGGGTCGCAATACCAAGCGGGAGCCAACAGATCCCTATGATGACAGCTGCGACCCCAAAAACACCAAAGATGATAGTATGATTGTTCATAAAAAATCCGTCCTCTATATTGTACTGATTATTCTTGGCCGTAAGATAGCATGATAATCAGATGCGTTAAAAATCCTTTATGATGGTACTATTATTTGGAATAATGGGTACAAGTATTCTTACCTTCCTTCCGCAGGATAAAGCAACCAAATACTGAATAGTGAGCCTGATGAATCAGAAACTGGCATTAAATTGGAAGAAAATATGAGAATAACAGCAAATTTAACTATATTTCCCGTTTCAGGAATAAAATTAACTTGTTGACCGCTAAAAACCCCTCGTAAATTATTTGGCATATTTGGTGTTATTTGCTCTATGACATCATATAACTCTGGCAAAATTACTAACAAGTCAAACAAGCAAAAGTAGGAGTACAAGATGAGAAGAGTGCTATTCATTACAATAGCCCTGATTCCTTTTACCCTGTTTTCACAGGAATTTGGGAAAGTATCAGGGAAAATTGTCGCGAAAGAAAGCGGGAAGCCTCTCGCAGGGGCCAGCGTCACAATCGTTGGAACCGATCTCGGATCTGCTGCCGACGAAAGTGGTGACTACGTCATCCTTGGGGTGCCGATCGGATCACATACACTGGAGGCGAATTACATTGGCTACCAGCCCGTAAAAGTATCGGGTGTATATGTTTCTAAGAATCTCACAACCAAGACCAATTTTGAACTGAATGTCTCTGCAGTGCAGCTGCAAGCGCTCGAAATTGTTGCGGAAAAACCTCTAATCAACGAGAATACAACAAACACAACCAGGATTATCACGGCAGAAACCATTGACAACCTTCCATTACGGGGAGTTGAATCGGTGGTTGCCTTGCAAACCGGAACCGTGGCAGATAATGGGAATATCTATGTCAGAGGTTCCAGGGCAGGTGATGTTGCCTACTATGTTGATGGCGTCTATATGAATAACGCCTGGGACCTCGGTAACACCAGCACTGTCTCTAATTCAGCAATTGAAGAAATCCAGTTTCAATCTGGTGGTTTCAGTGCTGAGTACGGAAATGTAAACGGCGGTGTCGTCAGTACAAGCACAAGAACCGGTGGTGACGAATTTTCTTTGAATGCAGAACTGGTTACAGGCCTGGGGAAATCCGGCGCCAGTACTTCAAGTGGGTTATATTCATATGGCTATAATTTATACAATATGAGTTTTGGTGGTTCTGCTTCTGAGAATGTCAAATACTTTATCAACTTTGAAGGGCGTAAAACTGACGATCCCAACCCCAATGCGGAACCATTTTATGCCATCAACAGAACTGTTGTTGATTCACTAAACGCCCCGGGGTTTGATGTTATTGACCAGTCCGTCCGTACAATTTTGGTTGATGGTAATCAGGTGCAGGATACCGTGTACGCCGGCTATTCAAATTTCCAGAGTCGCAATGGACCCAAACCAAATTCAGGCAGCGACAAGTTTACGCTTACCGGTAATCTCCTGTTTAAACTCGGGGACCTGCGTTTTAAGGTAGGTGGTTTGATGACCAGCGATAAAGGAAACACCTACAATCATGACTACAGTCTGGTAAACAGTTTTCACAATCCGAAATTTGATGAATCAGCCAATTCCTTTTACACAAACATGACTTATTCGCTATCGGCTAATTCTTATGTGAAACTGAACCTCTCATTCTTCAACTTTGAGCATTCTGAAGGGGATGTAACACATTGGACTGATTTCAATAGTTATGGGTCGATTGGTTCGGATACCTATCTGAGAGATTACGGGACCAACCCAATTGCCATCCAAGACTTTGCTGAATTCACGGGATATGGTGCCATCTATGATGATTATTCCATTAACAAAACCTCCTATTATTCCATAAAAGGTGACTACCTCAATCAGTTTGGTGCTCACGAATTTAAGGCTGGTTTTGACTACCGGGATAACACGATTGAATATTACCGCATTGCACAGCCTCTGGAGATTGCTCAAAGAGTCCAGCTTGCTACTGAAGCTGGAACTCCCATGGATGATCAATGGGTTTATCTGGCTTATATGAATTCCTATTCCGAAAACCTGGGTTATTCCATCGATGGCAAGAGTAGTGGAACAGCGTATCAGGATGCAGGGAATCCAATTATTGCAGGTATGTATGTAAACGATAAAATTGAGCTGGAAGATATGATCCTGAACCTGGGTCTGCGCTATGATTATTTCAACTCAAACACTCAGGCTGCCGCTGACTGGAATGATATTTGGATAACCAACGGTCGCGTTGACAGAGAGCTCTCACATTATAAAGATGTCAAAGCCGAAACTTATGTCAGCCCACGGATCGGTTTTTCATTCCCGGTAACGGACCGCACGAAATTCCATTCACAGTACGGGAAGTACATCCAACAGCCAATTCTTGACAGGCTCTATCTTGCGGATTCCAGACTGGCTGCAAATTTATCACAGGGGAATATGACGGTTTCACCAAATCCAAGCTTGAAGCCCGAGCGGACAACACAGTATGAAGTTGGCTTCACTCAACAGTTAGGCTCATATGCCGCCCTGGATATAACGGGATATTATAAGGAAGTGCGCGATTACACAGAAATGGCCAATTTACCCGATGCAAAGAAAAACGGATCCCCCTTTATCTGGGCACAGTATCAGAACGGTGACTTTGGTGTGGTCAAAGGATTATCCTTTAATTTAAATATGCGCAGAGTCAACGGATTAATGGCAAACGTAAGCTATACCATGTCATTTGCTGAGGGTACCGGTTCCGACCCGCTCTCAAACTGGAATATTGCCTGGACTGGTGATACCTATCCAACCTTGATTAACCCGTTGGAATACGATCAGCGCCATACAGGCTCGATTATGTTAGACTATCGCCTTGGTGATAATGGTAGCTTACTTGCCAACACCGGCGTAAATTTCCTTTTCCAGTTTGGCTCCGGAACAGCCTATACGCCTTCTATCGTTCAGTCTGATGTCTTTGGAAGAGGTTGGTATGCACCTGTTGCCGCAATCAACTCTGCTTATAAACCCTGGACACAAACCCTGGATATGAAACTTGATCATGATTTAACTCTTGGGAAATATCATGCTAACATCTATCTTTGGGTGACAAATCTTCTGGATACTAAAAACGTAGATGAAGTCTATCAGGGAACAGGAGACGCTGGTACCGATGGTTATTTGAGTACTCAGGAAGGTAAAGTGTGGGCAAACGGTAACCCGGATGTAGTTGACTTTTATAACGCCCAATTACGTGACCCAAGAAATTGGGATGCCCCTCGTCAAGTACGACTCGGCATCAACTTTGAACTTTAGTCAGAAGGAGTATATTAATGAATTTTAATTTAAAAAAGGTCTTTCGACCCGTGCTCGTCATGGTGCTCGGATTCCTGTTCTTCAGTTTGTCCCTCCCTGCTGTGCCTGGTAATTATCAGGAGCAGCTTGGGAAATTAGATTCCGGGACTTATACTGCAAACAGGATCAATGACAACCTCGAGAATAATGGGATGATCGTATCCCATAGAATTACCGGTAGTTCCGGTATGGAATGGCCTGCGGGGACCAATAAATTCTCTAACTTCGCATCAGGGATTTGGTTTGCAGGTATGGTAAATGGCAGTGTGAGAACCGCAGTTGGAGAATATGGTCCCGAATTCGTACCAGGCCCATGGGATGCTGATTTCAATGCGGACGAGCATCAGCTGTATATCGTCAACAAAAGTGACCTGGCAAATCCGCTTGAAAGCAGTGACTTTCAGAATTGGCCGGTTGCCCTGGGTGCCCCCTGGGTTGACGAAGACGATGATGGTTTTTACAGTCCCTTGCCGAATGGACCGGATCACCCCGATTTTATCGGTGACCAGGTTATCTGGTATGTGATCAATGATTCAGATGTATCCACGCATGCCAATATCTTCGGAACCCAGCCGCTGGGCATTGAAGTTCGTATGACCATCTGGGGTTATAATCGCCCCGATGCCTTTGGTGACATGATGTTTGTCAAGGTTCAAGCCTTTAACAAAGGCGGTGAGGATATCACGGATATGTACATTGGTCTCTGGGATGATCCTGATCTGGGTTTTGCCGGAGATGACTTTGTGGGCTGTGATACAACCTTGAGCTTGGGATTCTGCTACAACGACGGTTCCGATGATGATTATGGTGATGCAGCACCGGCAATTGGCTATGACTTTTTCCAGGCATCAGTGCTCGGCAATCCTGATTCTACAAGCTTTTTCTTTGGAGAAGATCGAGCCGGTTATGAGAATCTGCCCATGTCCTCGTTTACCAAATATATTAATGGCAGCACCGTCTTCACTGACCCTAATGATGAAACGGAAGCCTACAATTATATGTCTGGTAACATGAGAGATGGTTCTCCCTTTATTAACTCTGCAACGGGTGAACCAGGCAAGTTCGTACATCCCTGTGATCCCAATGAGAATATAGATGGGAACGATGACTGCTGGGTGGACAGTGATGATAATGCTTCCGGCGACAGGCGTTTCCTCATGAATGTGGGACCTTTTAACTTTGCCCAGGGTGATTCGTTGGAACTGGTTTTTGGTATTATGATGGCTCAGGCCAACGATCCCCTTTCTTCAGTCACCTTGTTGAAACAGGAAGATGAATTGGCACAGTTAGCCTACGATATCAACTTCGCCTTGCCGCCATCACCGCCTCAGCCTGAGGTGACCGTCACTTCTACCTTTGAAGAGATCATCCTTTCCTGGGATGATGCGGCTGAAAGCTATGTGGCTGAAGATCAACTCGATCTGGTTGATGGGAATCCAACTTATTTCAATTTCGAAGGTTATAATGTGTGGCAGCTTGATAATATTTCAGGTACCGGCCCTCGTCAGCTAGTGGCAACTTATGATCTTGTGAATGGACTCACAACCATATATGACCCCAACGTATTTGATTCGAATTGGGGTGTAAATGTCAATGTGCCGGTTCAGCAGGGCAGTGACTCCGGGATCCAGCGCTGGATAAGTATCGATAAAGATAAACTCAATGGTGGAACAGCACTCATTAATGACAGGGCTTATTACTTCTCTGTCAGTGCATACGGATATAATGAAGATGGTATACCGAGAACCCTAGAGAGTCCTGATAATATCTTCCTCGTGCGTCCATCGAAAAATGTGACTGTTGAACCCCTCGTCGATTCGGGCTATTCTGAATTTGACGTGACTCATAATGGTCCATCTGATGGATCAGCGGAAGTCATTGTCGTCGATCCCTATCAATTAACCGGGGACAGCTACAGGGTTGAGTTCGGTTACTACCTGTACATGGCAGATCTTGGCTATGATGCCAAGGATTGTGCTGGAGAATGGTATAAAAATGAAGATGGAGCGACCCACGCCATCGACTGTGCAGGCAATTGCGGTGACTTGAGCTGGATCGGTGACGGCTGGTGTGATGACCCTGCTTCAGAAGATTATTATGGGCAATATTGGAATTGCGAAGAATGGAACTATGATAATGGAGATTGTGACCCTGGCAGAACATCTGAAGGTGTAAACGACAGATATTCTAATATACCGGCGCATCCATCACTTCGCGAAGACGACGAACCTTCCAATTTCATCTATTGGCGTGTCTATGATGAGACAACCCAAGCCTATGTCACAGATAAAGAAGCCGTTCAAAGTGGTGTGAATATGCTGACGGGTGAAACCGAAGGTGATTATGTCTCACATACCTTTGATGGTCTGCAGATTATTGTTAATGGGCCTTCTGAAGGTATCCATGGTATCTGGCAGATATCAAATGGAAATGGTGAAATCCCCGGTGTTGATGACAATGTAAACGAAAATATCCTTTGGATAAATTTCCTTACAGCACCCGATTATCCAACAGAACAAGCCCAGACAGGCTGGTTTTTTGTGACTCATGGCGGTGGTACGGCCAATGATCTGGAATCCTTCTACGCCAGAGTGTTCAGAGGTTCTAACTTCAGCCGCGCAATCCCGTTTGATTTTGAAATGCGATTCACAACTGATGCTTTAGCCAATGGGATGGGCTATCGTCGTTTTGAAGATGAGGCTATCATCGGTAATGTACCCTTTGAGTTATGGAATATCGGCATGACACCCGATGACCCAAGTGATGATTACCGGATGCTCCCGGCAATTCTGAACGGGGCCGGACTTGGCGCTGCCGATGACAACATCGACGCATTTGACTTTTGGGGTGATGATCCGAGTTCCGGTGCTGATAATGATCCCTCGTCAGATTGGGTTTACTGGGGTAACCCGGATGATATGACTGCCGGTAGCGGTGGCTATGATTCGTTCTTCGCTCCCGGTATTGGGAACACCCCATCTGACGGATGGACAGAAGTCCTTGCCAGGACTCGTGTGATGAACTGGAACGCCTATGTGAGTACGGCCGATTCCATGGCTCTGTCAGAACTTAGCGATCCTGATCCTGCCAACTGGACTGCTGCAGACACGACTCTGTTTGTCGATGCCGGCTGGTTTATTGATCCCGATAACTCTAAGGGTGTTGTGACGGTATCGGGTGATTACGCCCATGGATTGATTCTGGGATATCCCGAGGTAGGCACGACCTTCCGCTGGATCACAAATAAACCAAACAGCGATCTGGATACCTTTACATTCTCGACTTCAGATGTTGTACCGGGTACTCACGCATTTGACTGCTCCGCTATCAATGTGTGGCCAAACCCATATTTTGGCTATAATCCTGAAGAACGTACTCCAGTTGACTTTCAGCTGCACTTTACGGATCTCTCAGATGATGCCACCATTAGGATCTATAATCTGGCAGGGCATCTTGTCCGCAAACTGGATCATACATCAGGACAGCAGGAGATCTGGAATTTACAGAATAATTTCGGATTGCCAGTAGCATCCGGCATGTATATAGCTGTTGTTGAGACCGCGGGTTGTAATCAGGTCTTGAAGATAGCTGTTGAAATGCCTGAACAACGCATAGACGTCTATTAAGGAAGGAGTTTCAAATATGTTAAAGAAATTCATGTTTAAAACATTCGTATTTCTCGCAACGATTACCCTTGCTCTCGCGGGCACCGGCAAATCGATTGGTACTGCAGGTGCATCGGAACTCCTCGTTCCAACGGGTGCTAAAGGAATTGCCTTAAACGGCAGTTACAGCGCTACTGTTTCAGGAGTCGATGCAATATTTTATAACCCGGCTGGTATTTCAAGAATGGGAACTTCGACAGAAGCTCAGTTCTCAAGTCTGGACTATCTTGCCAATATTGGTATGAGTTACGCTGCTTTTGCATTCAATCTCGGCAGTGGTACTTTTGGATTATCCTTTAAAAGCTTTGATTTTGGGGATATCAAAGAGACTACCGCAGGAGACACTCATGGAGAAGCAGGGAGGACATTTTCACCCTCATTTGTCACATTGACATTGGGTTATTCTAAATCCTTTTCTGACAGAATTCGATTTGGAATTAACTCAAAAATCGTTAATGAGTCCATATTGGGGACAACAGCAAGAGGTGTTGCCGTTGATATGGGAGTACAGTATTCTCATAGCTCATTGCCGCTTCATGTTGGTGTTGTTCTTAAAAACTTAGGTGTGAAAATGAATTTTAGTGGAAGCAATCTTGAACAATCCCTGCCCCCGGAGGATTCACAGGATGGTTCTATTAATGAACATTTTGCCATCACGACTCAATCTTTTGAGCCTCATGCACAGCTTGATATTGCGATCACCTATTCGCCCATGGAAGATCTGAATGTTTACGGTTCTTTTGTAAACAATTCGTTTGGGTTTAATGAATTTCATATTGGTGGTGAATATGCCCTCGTGATGAATGAGATCACAGGATGGGTTGGTGCAGGCCTCAGTGTGTTGTCAATAGATGATGTTACTACCAGCTGGGATAGTGAGTATAAGGATAATACCTTTGGTCCTTCATTTGGTGCAGGATTTGAGCTCCCCATGGGCAGCCTCATATTTGGTGTAGATTATGCCTATAAATCGGTCAATGCAACGGGACTTGATAATACGAGTGTTCTGGCGTTTAATATCGGGTTCTGATAACCTGATCTTCAATCAGTAAAAAAAAGTCCGGCTTCTGCCGGACTTTTTTTTACTGATTTATAGTTATCGATAAGTTGATCATATTAAATAATTAAACTGATAAAATCATTTGATTATTACGTGGATATGCTTTGATAGAATGTTATAGATTTATCGGTAAATTTATGATAACCTCTAACTCATATCATTAGGAGAAAGTAATGAGAAAACCCTTTAAAAGCTTTGCAATTCTAATTTCTGTCCTTATTTCAATCGTGTCAGCGCAATATTCGCCGGGCAGTGGAACTGATGGAGATCTTAATATTGGATCAGGTGAAACCTATTTCACTGACACTGAACGCACTCCGGTCACCGGATATAATGCTGCCGGTTCCACTACGATTGGTGTTGAAGATGGTAGTTTGTTTACTGTAGGTGATGAAATCCTCATCATTTCCATGCAGGACCCCGAAACCGATATGGGCTTAAACAGAGTTGGGATTTATGAAACGACGCACATATTGTCGATTTCAGGCTCTTCACTATCACTCAACTCTCCTTTGACCAATGAATATGATGCGACGGGTGAGATCAGACATCAGGTAATCAAAGTCCCTAACTTCTCGTACGTTACTATTGCCGGTACACTTACTTGTTCTGCCTGGGATGGGACTACCGGTGGTATTTTATTTTTCCGAAGCTTGGGCAATGTTTTTGTTGAAGCGGATGGGATTATTGACACACAGGGCAAAGGCTATCGCGGTGGTTCCCAATATGGAATCTCTCACGGAGGCGGCCAGGGCGGTGAGAGTTATGTTGGTCTCGGTGGTGACGGTGGGGATTTCTCTTATAACAATGCTGATGATGGTGCTGCCGGCGGCGGGGCAGCCTATGCTTATTATCATGGTGGTAATGGCATCGCAGGCGGTGGTGGTGGCAGTACAGCAGGTTCCCCCGGCAGCGGATCCCTGCTTCGAGGAGGCTCTGGTGGCGGTGGCGGTGGTCATGCCGGCAGTGCCGGTGGAGCAGGTTATGGTACTTTTGGTTATGGAGGAGGAGGCTACGCTAATCAATGCTATGGTCAAAATGGGGGTGATGCTATATCAGGTGATGGCTGCGAGAATTACACCGGCGGCGGCGGCGGTGGTGGAGGTACTTACGGTTCAGCCGATCTGGCAAAATTGTACCTTGGTAGCGGCGGAGGAGGATCCGGCCGACATGAAGGTTATACACCGGGTGTGGGCGGTGCAGGAGGAGGAATCCTGGTAATAGCAGCCACGGAAATTGATAACCAGGGTCTCATCAGGGCAGGAGCCGGCAGCGGTAATAACGGTTCTACTTATAGCGGCGGCGGCGGCGGCGGCGCTGGAGGCTCACTTTACCTTATTGCTGACAATATTCTGAATTCAAACGATATTACTGCGAGCGGCGGCACTGGTGGGGTGGGGCATTATGGAAATCTCGGTGGTGCCGGTGGCGCCGGGCGAATTCGTATTGATACGCACTCGCTGCTAAACTCAGGCAGCATTTCACCCCTTCAATTCGCCGGTGACCAGGCAGTCGGGATCTTTCACATGCCTCTGGAAGATACGCCCTTTGAAACCGGACCCTATACGGTGAACGCATCTATCTACGACAGGGATGGCGATCCCATTACCACGGCAACCTTGTTTTACAGCGTCAATGGCGGCAGTTTCAATCAACTTTCCATGACAGCTTTGAGAGACACCTTTTATACGGCGGATATACCGGGACAGAGTATTGGAACCAAAATTCAGTATTATCTCTATGCAGCCGATAACGAGACAGTTCAGGATGAATATTATTTCCCCAATGGCGGTGCGGTTAGCCCTATTTCTTACATGATCGAGGGCCTGCCCCCCACTAACTTTGTGATAACAGATAACAATGATGGGAGCGCTGAACTGACCTGGGCCGCCCCTGCCGTCACAGACAATCTCACAGGATATTCCCTCTATCGCAGTCAGGTGGAAACTTTTATTCCAGACGCTGGCAATCTACTGCTTTCGAATTCAGGAGATTTGACTTATCCGGATTCCGGATTGCAGGACTTTACGGAATACTACTATCAGCTCTTTGCTATTTATGATTACAGTGGCAGTGCAGATTCCAGTGCAGTATCCAATTCCATCCTGCTTAATAATACGGCAATTACAACTGTGCATGGTCAGGCCTTCCTCGAAGGGCAATCCAACCATTTCAACATCAAAGTTACCTTCGATCCCCAGTCGCCTTCTGCAATTTTGGATTCGACCTATACAGATGCAGTTGGTTATTACGAAAAGGTATTAAACGCAGGTATTTATACGGTTATTCTGGAAAAAGAAGGTTATCAAACTTTAAATATTCAGACATATCTATCCATTCTCGATGATACGGACCTTGGGAGCGGGACACTGGCTTATCTGGGGCAGAGTAATATTTCAGGCGATATTTCCGGCATCTGGGATGGCATCTACACAATTATCGGAAACGTTACGGTACCGGCAGGGGATTCTCTGATCATCATGCCGGGATCAGATATCGGTTTTCTCACCAATTCAAATTTCTTTGTCAACGGTTATCTTGAAGTGAGCGGCACTCCGGAGGATTCGGTTTATTTTCATTCGTTGCCGGCTGATCAGAACCCGGCTCCGGGTCAGTGGCAGGGAATCGATTTTAATGATTCCTCCGATGATAACTCCATCCTGCAATACACATCTGTAGGATATGCGGTGGATGGTATCGCTTGTTACAACTCGAGTCCTGTTATTGAGCATTCCAGATTCCATCATAACTCAGATATGGGTCTCGAACTGAATGGAGACAATAGTAACTCAATCATCACTGACGTCGAGACGGATCACAACTCCAATCACGGCATCTATGTATATGAAGGCAATCCAACTCTTGAATCCGTTAATTCTCATCATAATTCAGGCTATGGCTCCTATTTTGATACCAATGCCTATGGATCTGCCACAAATTGTATCTTTAACCACAACAGTGGCCACGGCATGAGGATGGTCAATTATTCTTCTCCGACCATCGACAATTGTGAAGTCAACTACAATTCCAGCTGGGGAATACGTATTGATTATTCCAATCCGCAGATTGGGAATTCAGAGATTTCCCATAACGCTGGAAGTGGCATCAGAGTTAACAACGATAATAATAACTGGTGTCATCCGCTTATTATTAACAGCACAATAGAAGATAATTTGGGATCAGGTGTTGTCTTTTACCGATTTGTTGATTACAGCGCCCGGATCTCAAATTGTACGATCCGTAATAATGCTGGGGAGGGAATCTATATTTATTATTATTGTGATCCTCAAATCATTGGGAATACAATCCTCGAAAATCGATCACACGGTATTAGTTACAATAATCACAATGAAAATTATCCCACGATTAAAAATAATATCATCGGCTATAACCAGGGCGACGGCATCATTAAGCAGAATGCCAATGGAAGCGCAGACATCCAATATAATACAATTGTTGGCAACTGGGGAGACGGACTTGAGATCAATGGTGCGAATTACACAAAAACGATCAGAAACAATATCATTTCTGAAAACGGTGGCCTTGCAATCAGAAATAATGTCCCTGTTCAGACACTTGAATATAATGATATCTACCAGAATCTGGGAGGCGCTTACCTGGATGTGAATAGCCTGCCTGCCAATTCCTGGGAATTTGTATCCGTTAACGCTAATGGTGACACGGCGGATATCTATCTCAATATTTCCGAGCCGGCCGGATTTACACTGAGTGATTCAACTGATTACAGTCTCCTGCCAACGTCTGCCAACATCAACGCCGGAGACCCGGCTGTATCTGACCCCGACGGATCAGTTTCTGATATTGGTGCCCTGTATTACAATCTGGGTATGCCTGCAAGTGTAAATGTCACTGGTTATGCAGATCAGACCGTCGTGTTGAATTGGAATCCCTTGAGTCTGGACTCCCTCGATTCGTACAATGTCTATTACCGTTCAGCAGCACGGGATGATTTTGCGCTATATGGCAATACGACGGATACGACGATGATCGCATCGGGGTTGACCAATAATCAATTGTATGAATTTGCTGTTACGGGAGTATATCCGAATTTTGAATCCGGTCTTTCTATTGCCGTTTCAGAAAGACCGGGTGAACCCGCGGTCCAGATTGATCCGGGAGCCCTGAATTTCTATCAGGATGCTGA
Organism: uncultured bacterium; assembly: GCA_964543505.1. Taxonomy (GTDB): domain Bacteria; phylum Fidelibacterota; class Marinisomatia; order SCGC-AAA003-L08; family JACNLC01; genus JAADGM01. Next base: position 19,980 of record CAZIYQ010000007.1, read on the forward strand.
TACGGTAACACAAGCCTTAGCCATTACCAATACCGGCACCAGAGACCTGTACCTGGAATTTCTCAAAGGACAAGCGGAAGGCTCTGTTCGATTCGATGGTTCAGGAGATTATATCAATATGGGAAATCATGACGATCACAGCGGCATGACCGAACTGACGATAGAATGCTGGATAAAAAGATTCAACAGCGGGCATTTCGAATTTGTCTCCAAGCATTATCGACATTACAGCCTCTACATTTCGAGTGCAAATAAATTTGGTATGTACAAAGGCTACGGACCGGATAATCTTTACCAGAATTGGACATCAGATTACGAACTCCCTTATAATGAGTGGCATCATCTGGCAGTGACCTGGTCAGGCAATACCGTAAAATATTATGCCGATGGAGATTTGGTTGGTACGTTTAACAATGCGGTTAGCTTACCCATACCCCCTGGGAATAATTTGCAACTGGGTCGTAGATCCGATGAGAGTAATCATTATTTAAATGGCAATTTATCCGAAGTCAGGATTTGGAGTACCGCTCTTTCCCAGGAAGAAATCCAGAGAACAATGCTATCTACTTTAGAAGGCAGCGAAACCGGTCTTGTGGGGTACTGGCCGCTCCACGAGGATTATAATGATCGAACACCTTTTAACTGGCATGGCACCCCTTATAATCAGACTACGCTCACAACTGAAACTGCACCAACACTACCCGGGTTGCCCTTCGTTATCGATGAGACAGTTTACCAGCTGGCTCCGGGAGCAGCCGTTGATGTAGCCCTCAATTTCTATGATACGGGGGAGACGGGCAGTTTTGTTTATACAACACCGGTTTTGACGAATTCCAACAGCGAACCTCAGATCGATTATGAGATCATAGTGACCTATGGTTCAGAAATCCCCGCAACTCCCATCCATTTTATGCCGGTTGCGGAGACGGGATTACCCTATACAATTGTCATTACCGATGCTCAGATTGATGGTGCAACCATGGCAGTCGGTGACGAAGTTGGGGTTTATGATGGAGATTTATGTGTAGGGGCGGGTCTCTTTGACGGCACTTTTAATCTTCCCGTCACCACCTGGCAGGAAGATACGGGTCTTGCCCTGGAGGGATTCACGCCCGGCGACCCCATTACCTTCAAGATATTTGATACTTCCGCCGACAGGGAAGCAACGACCGTAGCCAGTTATTCAATCGGTGACGGGACTTTTGCTTATGGTCAATTTTCTGCCCTGACCCTCGATGGTACGGTTTATAAGATACAGTCTGTTCCGGTCACCGGTGGTTTATTCAACCTTATCTCATTCAACCTCCTGCCGCATTATGCAAATTCTTTGCTGATATTTGATCAATTGGATTCACTCGAAATCGTTTACAATGATGAAGGAAATGCAATCATTCCTGACTACAATATCAACTCCATTGGAGATATCAACTTCAGGGATGGCTATCATCTTTACTCGACTGTGGATGATACGATCTATTTCGAAGGACTCTCGATCAATCCTTTAGAATGGGGAATCACGGCAGAGGCCCATCGTTGGAACTCTGTAGCCTTCCTCGGTGAAAGTCTACTGGATGTGACACTGGCTTTCCCGGACACCCTGATCGATTCACTATCAATTGTTCAGACATCATCGGGCGCTGCGTGGATTCCTTCTCTCGGAGTGAACACAATCGGCAATCTTGAACCGGGCATCGGATATCAGATTGCCCTGAGCTCTGACAGTGATATTAACTTCAATTATCAGACGAATAACGGGATGGCCAGAGAGACTCTGCCCGAACCCCTGGCAGTGCAGCACTTTGATGTCACTCCCACTGGATTGCCCTACAGCATCGTCATCGATGATATTGAGGTGGACCGGTATGATCTCAGGACAGGCGATGAAATTGCCGTTTTTGATGGGGATTTATGCGTTGGTGCTGCTGTCATTGATGAGTCTGAAAACCAATTACTATCAGCTTGGGGTAGCAATGATGCAGCCGGAATCGAAGGCTACATTGAAGGTAATCCAATGAAATTCAAAATTTACATTGCAAAATACGATGTATTAGTTGATGCTGTCCCAACGGCAGTTGATCCAGATAATGAGTTGACATTTGGTGTTGGAAATTACTCCTACCTGTCGGTGTTTGGCTCTGCCCCGGTGCCGGAAGATTACACTCTATCCCAGAATTATCCCAATCCATTTAACCCTGTTACTCTGATCAATTATTCTGTTCCCGAAGATGCTGATCTATCGCTGGTGATCTATGATATATCCGGTCGAGAAGTTGCAAGATTGGTGTCAGGTTTTCAGCGCTCAGGTTTTTATCAGATCCGGTGGGATGGAAAGAGTGATCAGGGACTATCCCTGGCAAGCGGAGTATATCTTTACCGCTTGAAATCAGGCAGCTTTGCAGATACCAAGAAAATGCTGTTGCTCAAATAGTTTAAGGAAACCCAATCTGTGATTGACAGAAGTGCAGTTCACTTTCAGCGATGTAATTGTCGCAACAGAGCTGGTCTGTTAAAAGAAATTAAATTGATTATCTTAAACTTATTACACGAGAGATGATTATGAAAAAAATGTTTTTATTGCTAACCTTGTTGTGTTTGACATTGAGTTCTGTATTTTCACAAAATAATGCCATATCCTTTGATGGTAACGGGGACTATATGGCGGTCGATGATAACGCACTGTGGGAATTCGGTACGAGTGAGTTTACCATATCCTTTTGGTTGACACTCTCTGACTTGAACAGGGTACACGACGGACTCATCGGGCGCGATGATTTTCAGTGGATTGCCATGGAATACAACCACGACGGCGACCACAGAATGAATCTTTGGATTGACAGCGATGGGCAGTATTACTGGAACCTTAATATGCTGAAACCGGCTAAATCGGATTGGCTGGCAAATACCTGGTATCATATTGCTATCGTCCGGGCGGATAATGTCGTAAAAATCCTTATCGATGGCGAAGAAACGATTTCTGCCGATTACACACAAACGGTTTACAATCCCTTTGGAGTTCCCCTGTATTTTGGCCGTAGCCAGTTATCAAATCGTTTTCACTCCGGCTTGATGGATGAGATTCGTATCTGGAATTATGGTCGTACGACGGCTGAAATCCAGGAGTCCCTGAATCATGAACTGACCGGAACCGAACCGGGTCTTATCGCCTATTGGAACTGCAACGAAAGCATGGGGGCCACAGCCTTTGATTCCGCTCCCTCGGGCAATGATGGCAGCCTTTTGGGCGATGCGGGATTTGTAATATCAGATTCTCCCTTGGATGAACTTGCAGAAAATACACCCTTTGCACCCGTCCAGCCCACCGGTTTACCTTATTCTATTGTCGTAACTGACGCCACGATTAATGGCGGACTCTATCCGCAAAATGTACAGATTGGTGTCTTCGACGGCGAGCTCTGTGTTGGAGCAGCAGTTTATGATCCGGCAGAAAACCTACAGCTGGTAGCCTGGGAGGGAGACCCCGATCAGGGACTGCCCGGTTTTACAGCCGGTAATCCCATCAGCCTGAAAGTGCGCACTACCTGGTATGATGAGGTGCAGATATTTGAAGCAGAACCAGCCTTCACTCAGGGCTCCGGGAATTTCGGAGACGGTAATTATTCCGTAGTACAGCTTGCGGTTACAACAGATCTGGTACCGCAGATATCTCTCTCGGAAGCATCTTTGAACTATAACATCCAGCCGATTAATAGCAGTACGGAGCAGCAGATCATCGTTGAGAATCTGGGAACAGCATTGCTGACGGCTGATCTCTCCACATCCAACCCGGTTTTCTCTGTGCAGCCGACCACGCTGGCATTGTTACCCGGTGAAAACGCTATTCTCACGGTTACCTTTACGCCCACTGTTATCATTCAATATGATGAACTGCTACTGCTGGATACGAATGATCCGGTTGCAGGCACCGTTGAAATACCGCTGTACGGGATGGGAATGCCCCTGGAGACGCCGGTGATCACCGTATCTCCGACCCTGCTGGCTTTCGGAGATGTCTCTGCCGGTGAACCTGTTGAACTTAGTTTCAACATTTATAATTCCGGCTCAGGCGAACTCCTGATCAGCAGTATTTCCAGCTCTGATCCGGCTTTCACTGTGGCAGGAAATGAAAACCTGACTCTGGGGCCCGGGGAAAATCAGGATATCTCTGTGGCGTTTTACGCCCTGTCACCCGGAACTTTTGGCGGTACGATCACTATTTTGAGCAACGCCTCAACTGTCAACATTTCTGTAACGGCGACCGTGCTTAACGGACATTTCAATCCGGTTCCACCCACGGGACTACCCTATACGATTCTGGTTGAAAATTCAGAAGTAAATGGTTTCAGCCTAAGCCCGGATGGCGAAGTTGCCGTCTATGATGGGGACCTGTGTGTCGGTGCTGTCCAGATCACAGCCGGTGCAACCTATCATCTTGATGGTAACGGAGATTATATCGATATTGGTAATCCGGAGTCCCTGCAAATCACCGGTAACCAGACCATCGAAATGTGGATCAATCCATCTGATTTCAACCAACGGCGGAACCCCATTGCCAAAGCTTATGCCGGTGAAGGGACGATAACCGTTGAACAAAATGGGAACGTCAACTACTTTTACGGAACCGGTGGAGGCAACAACAACCCGTATCAGGGATTTACAATGACCAACCCTCTGCAGGCGAATACCTGGACCCACCTTGCCATCGTAAGGGATTTGGACAATATGACCCTTAAATGGTATAAGAATGGTGAACTGGTCAATCAGACAAATGCAAGTTACCCTGCGGCTGCGGTCAGCGGGTTACCCTTCTACATTGGGCATGGTTACGCCTATGATTTTGCCGGTATGCTGGATGAGACCAGAGTCTGGAGCTCTGTAAGATCACAAAATGAAATTCAGCAGAACCTGCATACATCTCTTAATGAATTGGGCGGCAACCTCGCAGGATATTGGAATTTCGATACCCATTCAGCCTTCGATCTGTCGTTGAATCAAAATTCCGGAACCCTGCACGGAAATGGTTTTTTCATGACTGAGGAGGGTCTCCCTAACTCAGGGTTGATGCAGCTCACTGCCTGGCAGGCGGATCCGGGTTCTGGCCTGGATGGATTTACAGCAGGTGATCCAATGGAATTCAGGATTTGGACAACTCTTTACAGTACCAGTGTTGAGTTAGTGGCAGAGGCAGAATTTTCCCAGGGCGATGGAACTTTCGGAGATAATGTTTATTCAGTGGTCTCATTGACGGCGGATTCGGGACTGGCACCCGACATCCTTGTTTCAACGGATTATCTCTATGCGGGTCAGTTGGAAATCAATCAGAGTGTCGAAAGTCATTTTACAATCTTCAATAATGGGAATGTCCCCTTGCAGGTAACCTTGAATGTGAATTCTGATCAATTTACAGTACAACCGGTTTCAACCAGCATAGCAAGCAGCGATTCTCTCGTTGCAACGGTGACCTTCTCGCCGGAGTATTCGGGAAATCATGCAGCGCTTTTACAGATAAACTCAGATGATCCTGATACTCCTAATTTTGATGTTGCCCTTGAAGGTTTCGCATTGCCATCCGGAGAAGCAGACATTGATCTTTCAGCAATTTCCCTGTCTTTTGGAAGTGTCATCATTGACAGCACTGAAACCCGGGTTTTCAATGTCGTCAACACCGGGACAGCACCACTGGTCGTATCTAATATAACCTCGAGTAATGGCCAGTTTAGCGCTAACCCTGTCAGTTTCACGCTCAACAATACAAATGACAATCAGGAAATTGTCGTCAGTCTAACCCCTCAGAATAGAGGGTTGATTGAGAGCACACTCTCAATTTTATCAAATGCAGCACAGGCGGCTTTGAGTCTATCTGCAATCGGATTTGATGGGCATTTCGATGCCGTTGAACCCACGGGCTTGCCTTACAACATCATCGTAGAATCGACAAATATTGATGAATTGTTAGAATTTGGAGATGAGATCGCAGTTTTTGACGGGGATCTTTGTGTTGGCTCATCCACTGTACAATATCAGGAAGGCTCGCTGAACCTGGATGGCAACGGAGACTATTTCCAGATTCCCGATGCTCCAAGTCTTGATCTCCCCGGGGAACATTTGACTCTCGAGGCCTGGGTCTATATTGACAGCTATGCGGGAGACTATCGCGAAATAGTTGGGAAAATTGGCTGGTCAAACAGTGCTTCATGGGCTTATAATTTTCATATCAACGATGGTGGGGGGCTGCATTTTAATTTCATGAATACGTCAGGAGCAGCTTATCCTCTTAACAGTCCCGTTATTGTTGGAACCCATGGCTGGCATCATGTTGCCGCAACCTACGGTGAGGGAACAGAACGTCTCTTTATCGACGGTGAAGAAGTCGTATCAGCACCTGCCTCAGGTCCTATTATGCAAAATGACTATCCCGTTAGAATTGGTGCCTGGTGGGGCAATGACACCAATTATTTCGATGGTTTGATTGATGAAGTGAGGATTTGGAATATCACTCGGACTCAAAGTGAAATACAATCTACCATGAATGTGCAGCTTGCGGGTGACGAATCGGGCCTTATGGGATACTGGCAGTTTAATCTTGATACCTATGATCATTCAGCAAATGGCAATGATGGTAATTTTTACAACGATGCAACATTTTCTGGTGAACAGTACATCCCTACGGGATCAAGTATCCAGGTCGTTGCCTGGGAGGCAGATGCTGCTCAAGGATATCCAGGCTTTACGGCAGGTCATCCGATGACATTCAGAGTATGGAGCTTACTGAATGGATTTGGCAGTGATCTGACGGCAGCACCCACATATTCTGTTGGTGATGGTAATTTCGGCTATGGGCAACTCAGTGCCTGCAATTTGGCACTGGCAACCCCCGGCATTCTCATTCAACCGACAGAGTTTTTCATGGCACTGGCTGAACCTGACTCGGCAGAGGACATCCTTCAGATAACTAATGCTGGCAGCGAAGACCTGTATTTCGAGAGCATGATGAATTCTTTAACGGGAATATTTGATGTTAGTTACTATTACAGTCCCGGTACTGGAGCTTCGCCGCCTATTGGGAATTTAATCTGGCAGGGCGAAGATCAATTTATCGATTCCAATTGGGGCAGCGGCGGCCCCGGAAACGGCGTCGGCTCTGACGATTTTCAGGTTATTTGGACAAGCGAGATATTTGCCGCTTCAGACGGAAACTACCAATTCAGAACCAGCTCGGACGATGGAGTCAGATTGTATATAGATAA
>CAZIYQ010000008.1:0-26939 GCA_964543505.1 uncultured bacterium
GATGGAGCTCTGGAACCAACAAGGTTCATATTGCCGTTGGATTGGGACCAGCGTCATACCCTCAATGGTGATATTTATTTCAGTCTGGGGTCTTTTGGTGCAGACCTGCTCATGCAATATGGCAGTGGTTATCCCTATACCCCCACCATTGGTTCTTATTCAAACTCTGGTCAGAATATCGTCAATGACCTTCCCAATAACAGCCGCAGAAAACAACCAACCCTCAATTTTGACCTGAAAGTAATTCAGCAAATCAAGATTGGTGGTTTTAAGAACGGTAAAGTATATTTGAATATTCGGAACTTGTTCGACCAACGTAACGAGTTAACCATCTGGTCGGATACAGGCAGGTCTAACAGAACCATCACGGAAGCGACGGCTTTGGCTGCAGCACCACAACCTATGAGGCCCAACACTGTTGAAGAGTATTTTAATCATCCCGAGTGGTATTCACCACCGCGTGAGATTCAAATCGGATTAGATTTATCATGGTAGGAAAAACAATGAAAAAAACAATTGCACTTTTTATGATGACCTGTGCGTTGATCTTTGCTCAATATGAGGCCGGTGATCATGTGCCTTCTGACGAAAGGGGAGACCCTAACTATCGCCGGACCACAAACGAAGATGTGAATAAGGTCAGAACCTCCGTCTTTAATTATGGCATCACCGGGAGGACAGGAGCAAATGTTGGTGAAATCCCCTACGAATGGCCTGTGAATTCCGGTAGAATGTATCTCGCAATGACCGCCCTGAGTACCGGCGGAGAAGTCTTAATGGAAGAAGGTGTTTACAAACCACTGGTTACCATAACCTTTAGAGAAGATCAGGGCGGCAGTTCCAAATCATGGGAACCCGTTCCGGGTTATCTGAATCCGAATTCCGATAAAATCGCTATCAGTGACGACCTCGACAGCTGGCCGGAAACCTGGCCGGATAAAATGGCAGACTCCAATGACCCCGGCTGGACAGGCTCATGGAACGGTTACTTTGGGAAAAATCAGTTCAGTGCTGAACAGGAAATCTATTACAAGGTTTCCGATGATCGTAATTTTCGGGATGGCTATACCTATATTCCGGATTCAACGGATTATTCCAGAAAGGGTGCAGGATTTCTCACCGGTGTTAGAATAATGGAATGGAAACAGATCCTCATCGAAGATGTGGTATTTATCTTGCATGACATTAAGAATGACGGTACCAAAGATATCGACAAAGTTTCTTTCTCACTCTGGCTGGCAGACATGGTTGGAGGAGATGGCGATACAATGGATGATACTCCTGATTTTGATCTTACCGAAGATGTGGCCTGGTCTATGGACAACTGCATACCCGGTGACTGTACCGGAAACGGAGCATTCAACGGGGAACCCACCGGAGTTGTGGCAACCTCCTTCATTGAGACTCCCGGAAATAATGTTGACCGCATCGACAACGATGGTGACGGAGAAGCATCCGGACCCTTCGTCAGCAGGGAACTTGCTTGTGGCGAGGACCTGATCTGCCCGGGCGATGTAGATTATATTGTCGAAGACCCCGGAGAAGAAGACTTGACCAACGGTATCGATGATAATGCTAACGGGCTTATCGACGAAAATCTTACCCATATCCCCTTTGGAAGCCAGACCGGAGTTACTTACGCGGATAACATTGACAATGACAATTCGAGTCCCGAAGCGGGAGCACCCGGCTGCGCCGTCGTTACTGAAGATATTATCAACGATGCTGAAGATGACTTCATCAATCTCGGAGGAGTCTTATTCCATTGGCTGCGCTGGCCACCCTTGCCTGAATCAGACACTCTGCAGAACGGGTCAATTCATCTGCTGAAAGTCGGTGAAGAAGACCTTGGGCTTGCTTTCGCCGATAATATTGATAACAATGCCGATCCTGATGCTCCCTATGCTCTGGAATACCCTTTTGGTACGGGAGCAGATGTGGGCAGTCCTGTCGTAACCCAGGAGATGATCGATGCCGCTGCCACAGATCCCTATCTGCGCTACAAAGTTCCCGGGACGGATATCATCCTCTATCAATTAGAGGAAAATGACCTCGGTAAACCTTATGCGGACGGCATAGACAACGATCTGGATGGGGCTATTGACGAAGGCATTGATGAGGGCATCGATGAAATGATCGATGAATCCCGCGACGATTTCATCGATAATGACGGGGACTGGACCCCCGAGGATGATGTGGGACTCTTTGGCGATGGGTCAGGTGGAACCAGTGAAGGGACAGGTGACATGAAGCCGACTTCCGGTTCCGGCACCGGTTTTCAGGGTGAACCCGATATTGATAAGACGGATGTCTCTGAATCCGATCAGATGGGGCTCACAGCCGTAGGTTATGACCCGGCAGGTTCCATTCCGACGGGCAGCGATCAATCCCTTTGGAATTTCTACATGACGCCAGGTTACTTCTGGCAGCCTCCTCCGGGGGGTCAAACGCCGGGGGATTATGACCTCTTCGTGACCTCGGGATTTTTCCCGCTGAAAGCCGGACAGACCGAAAGAATCGCCATGGCTGTTTGCCTGGGAAATAATCAAGCAGATGCCATCCGAAATAAAGCCGTTGCCCAAACAACTTATGATTTCGATTACCAGTTTGCCAAATCACCCATTCCGCCCAATGTAACGGCCGTACCGGGAAATGGAAAAGTGACTCTCTATTGGGACAATATTTCCGAGAGTTCAGAGGACAACTACATGAAAAAAATCACGGATGGTGCCGTATTCCACGATTTTGAAGGCTATAAGATCTACCGCGCCACCGATTTTGAGTTTAAGGATGCCCTGAAAATTACAGACGGCGAGGGCAATCCGACCTTTTTTGCACCCTATTCCCAAAGTGGTGTCATTGCCCAATGGGATCTCGCCGATGGTGTCACCGGATTCCACGAAGTGCCACTCAATGGAGTACAATTTCAACTGGGCAGCGATACGGGACTGCAGCATTCCTATGTGGATGAAAATGTCGTAAACGGCCAGACTTATTATTATGCAGTGGTGGCCTATGATTACGGCGGCGACTTATCGAACGAGATTATCCCCAGTGATTCTCCCATGCGTTTAAGGGTGAATTCAATTAATGGAACACTGGAGCTGGGTCCCAATGTCGTGGAAGTCGTTCCCACTCCTCCTGCTGCCGGCTATATTGAAGCTGATTCCGGCATTGCAATCGAACATATCCAGGGGACATCAAGCGGTGAGGTTTTCTATTCTGTGATCAATCCCATGGATATCAAATCCTACCACGATTATCAGATCACCTTTGCAGACACGATCTTTGAAAATCATCAAGGCTCTGTCGGATATGATACCCTGACGACAAAGTACTGGTATTTGACGGATATGACGTCCGGTGATACCCTTGTGAAACCAGAATGGGATTTCTTCGACAGAGATTCAGTGATTTACGAACAGGGCCAACCCATCACGATTACCCTGCGGGATTCAGTCTATGCCAATCCCTTGCCCCTGGATGATGATTTTGAAGTGATTGACGGGTTCAGGTTGAAATTCACCAATGTTGAAGCGCTCTATTTTAACGAGGATCGCTCCTATTGGTCCAATGACAGTTTGGTTCCCTTCGATCTTCGTAAATACGATTTGGATATTCCATATGTTATCGGAACACCGCTGCCGGCTGACTATCGTGTCATTTTCTCCGAGAATTCAGATTTTGAAACAGACTGTTTCTGTGCGAATCCCATCTTCTCTGATCCCTGTGCTCCGGGTGGATCGTCCATTTTCTGCGCTTCGAGATATTACGAAAACCAGGCTGTGAATTTCAAAGTTCAAAAACAGATCAGTTCCACGGGTGATGATGCAGTGGACTGGATCGACATTCCCTTTTTATTCGGTGATTTCACACCCGAGGGTGGTGACGGTGTTTTTGGCAATACTGATAACGATTATGATGCCATTGTCTTCATGGATCATAGCGATGCGGATGGGAACCCTGCTCCCAGTTGGACTTTCAGGATGTTGAATCCGCCCTCCGGGGATCTGCAGCATGTCAATCGATTTCCGCAAGCGGGAGACACCGCCTATGTATTTGTCGAAAAACCCTTTCTCAGTAGTGATATTTATAAATTCACAACACAGCCATCCACCATCGATGAAGGCCAGGCCGGTCAGGATTTAAAACAAATCTATGTGGTTCCCAATCCCTATTACGCGGCAGTGCCCTGGGAAAAACACAATACCTTCGCTAACGGTCGGGGACCCAGGGAGATCCAGTTCAGAAAACTTCCGGCGGATTGTACGATTCGTATTTTCACTATTAATGGTGAGTTGGTGAGGAAAATTGATCACCATACTTCAATCGATGATGGGTCAGAGTCCTGGGATTTGTTGACCAAAGATAATTTATCGGCTTCCTATGGTGTGTACATTTATCATGTGGATGCACCCGGTGTAGGCGAACATGTTGGCAAATTTGCCATCGTCAAATAAGAGGAACAACATGGAAAGATTGATGCAATTATTCGTAAAAACCGCTGGACCAGTGCTGACGGTCCTATTGGCCCTATCCATGGCTTTTGCCGTTAGCAAGACAGGAACAACGGCAGCAAAATTTCTCTCTATCGGAGCCGGTTCAAAAGCCGTCAGCATGGGGGGGGCCTTTACAGCGATTGCTGATGATGCAACGGCGATGTACTGGAATCCGGCCGGAATAGCGCGGTTGACGGAGGGTGAGTTTCTGGTGAATCACACAAAGTGGGTCGCAGATATATCCTTTAATTATCTGGGTTTTGTGAAACCACTGACCAAGGGTTCATCTTTCGGGCTGAATGTCACTTCGGTTACGATGAACGATATGGATGTAACAGCCTATGGCACTGACGAATTTACAGGAGAAACATTTACAGCAGGACAGTATGCCCTTGGGGTAGCTTATGGTATTCAGCTTACGGATCGCTTTTCCATTGGTGCCAATGGTAAATATATCAGCGAACATATTTCAAACGAAAAAGCCTCCAGCCTGGCCATCGATATTGGAACCCTTTTCGACACGCCCTATGGTTTCCGTCTGGGAACCTCCATTTCGAATTTTGGCCCCAAAATGAAAATGACCGGAAAAGACCTGCTGGTGCGTGTGGACGTTGCCGGAAACATGGAGGGTGATAACCAGAGCATTAATGGTGTCATCGACACCGATTATTTTGATCTTCCACTGCTCCTGAGAGTGGGTCTGTCGGGAGACTTTAATCTGCAGAATGCCGCCAAGGTAACCTGGTCCATCGATGCCCTGCACCCCAATGATAATTCTGAATATCTGAACGCCGGCCTGCAGGTGGGTTTCCTCGGTGATTTACTGGTATTTCGCGGTGGCTCAAAAGCCATCTTGATGAATGATCGTGAAGAACAATTTACGCTTGGGGCAGGAATTAACTATCCCCTGAAATACGGTGGTAAATTTTATTTTGATTACGCCTACGAGTTAATGACCCATTTGGGTGATTTGCATAAATTTACTTTGCGGATGACCTTTTGACGGGCGGCTTGATGAGAAATACAAAATTCCTTATAAAAACCTTATGGATTTGATTTAATGAAATTTATTTTAGGCGTTCATAACCATCAGCCGGTGGGTAATTTTGATCACATCTTTGAAGATGCTTTTCAAAAATCATATCTGCCCTTCCTCAATTTAATTTCGAAATATCCCGGTATCAATTTCTCACTACATGTGAGCGGTCCGCTCATTGAGTGGCTTGAAAAACACCATGCGGACTATATTGACAAAGTAGCTGATCTGGTAGCAGCAGATCGCTGCGAGATTTTATCCTCCGGTTTTTACGAGCCCATCCTTATCTCAATTTCGGACAAAGATAAAATCGGCCAAATACAGATGATGAACGACTATATTGAAACTCGCTTTGGTAAAGCACCAGAAGGTCTTTGGCTTACCGAACGGGTTTGGGAACCCGGACTGGTTAAACCTCTCGTCCGGGCCGGTATCAAATATCTTGCGGTGGATGATCAGCATTTCTCCGCATCTCAGACAAAGTTGGATGATCTCGATGGATATTACCTGACGGAGGATCAAGGCTATATGCTGGGCGTCTTTCCCATTTCTCAAAAACTGCGCTATGCCATTCCTTTTAAAAATACTGCCGAGACATTGCAAATTTTGAAAGAGGCTGATCATGATTCGTCTTCTGTGAAAGTCATGGCGGACGATGGTGAAAAATTTGGTGTTTGGCCGGGGACACATGACCTTTGCTTTGGTGAAGAAAACTGGCTCGAGACCTTTTTTAGCGGCTTGTCGGAATCCAAAGAGTGGCTTGAGACCTTGACTTTCTCGCAGTATTTTCATAATCACAAACCGAGAGGCAGAGTTTATTTGCCCACGTCCTCATATTTTGAAATGAGTGAATGGACCCTGCCAATCTCCCGGGGAAAAAAATATTTTGACTACATTCAATCTCTGAAAGAAAATGACTCTTTCGATGAGGTTCGTCCCTATCTAAAAGGAGGGACCTGGCGTGATTTTCTAACGAAATACGATGAATCCAACTGGATGATGAAGCGGGCAAATTACGTCTCTACTTTACTTAACGGAAAAGATGACGAGGAAGCTCGCAAAGCGATATGGCGCAGCCAATGTAACTGCGCTTTCTGGCATGGTGTTTTCGGGGGACTGTATTTGCCTCATCTGCGTCACGCAATATTTGAAAATATCATCGATGCTGAAAACCGACTGGCATCCACCAAACCCAAACAGGTTGACATCGATAAAGATGGGACAAAAGAGATCATTCTATCAAATCATGATATCAGAGTTATTTTCACATCCTACGGTGGTGCTGTCCGTGAACTTGATGTCCGCCGCAAACGCTTCAACCTGGTCAATACTTTTGCCCGGCACGAAGAGAATTATCATCAAAAATTATTTACTGTGGACAATACCGATCAGAGTACGGCATCAATACACGATCGTATAACTACAAAAGAAGACAATCTTGAGGATTATCTGCATTATGATACCCATCCCCGCTGGATGATGTTAGATCATTTTTTCGACGCTGCCGTAAAACCTGATCAGCTGATGAATAATCTCTACGTGGAATGCGGTGATTTTGTGCGGAAAGAATTCGATATGAAATTAAATATCAATTCAGTCGTCTTCATGGCCGATGGACTCGTAAATTCACAGCAGGTAGAGATGAAAAAGATGGTAAGCCTTTCTGCCTCAAAATTAAAATTCAAGATTCACCTGCGTAATTTGAGTGATGACCGGCTTGATTGTCACTATGCACCCGAATTTAACTTTTCACTACTGGGCGGGCATACGCCGGACCGCTACTACCTCGCTGATAATATCCGGCTGCGCAACCCCTATCTGGATTCTACCGGTGTGAGTATCGCAACTGTATTCTCGCTCGTGACCGAATGGGAAGGTATTGATTGCCAACTTAAATTTGATGGAGATACAAAAATACTGCGCTATCCCGTGGAGACAGTTTCTATGTCAGAAGGTGGTTTTGAAAGAATCTACCAAAGCTCGGTTGTTTTGCCTATCTGGAAAATAAAATTAGAGCCGCAAGAGGGCATCCATCTGAATATTGAACTGAAAATTAACACAACTGAAGGAAAAAATGGCAACACTTGAGAACAAAGTTAAGATAGCTTACTTTTCGCTGGAGATTGGAATATCCGCAAATATACCCTCCTATTCGGGAGGTCTCGGAATTCTGGCTGGAGATCATATCAAATCTTCAGCCGATCTGGGCATACCCCTGGCGGGCTTCACCTTGCTATACCGTGAGGGTTACATGAAACAAAGGCTGGATGACCAGGGTAATCAGACAGCGGAATATCCACGCTTTAACCCGTCTTCACTTTTAGAAAAATTACCCCTTTTGCTGAATGTTGAATTATTGAGTGAAACTATCAGAATAGCTGTGTGGCGTTATATCCATGTTGGACATACCGGACATAAAGTCCCGGTCTATTTTCTGGATACCGACATCCCTGAAAACAGTGAGATGGCACAAGGCATTACCCGTCGCTTGTACCACGGTGATCGCAAACATCGCATTTTACAGGAAGCTGTCCTTGGATTCGGCGGTTATGAGTTATTGAAAGCGTTAGAAGATATTGGACAGTTGGAAATAGAATCTTATCATATGAATGAGGGACATGCAGCATTTTTACCACTCGCTTTAAAGGCTAAAACCGGACTGAGTACCGAGAGAATCAGGAAACATACCTTTTTCACCATTCACACACCGGTTCCGGCAGGACACGATGTTTTTGAGGCTGAACAAGTCAAAGAAGTTCTCGGAGACCTTTTACCGAGTGATCTTGGAAAGACAATTCTAAATTCAAAATTAAATATGACGAAACTAGCCCTTCACTTTTCCGGTGAGGCGAATGGTGTTTCAAAATTGAATGGTGAAGTTATTCGTAAAATGTTTCCTCGTTCAGCGAAAAAAATCACGCATGTGACCAATGGGGTTCACCATCTAACCTGGACTGCACCGCCAACGATTGATCTTTTTGACAAGTATTTACCAGGTTGGCGAGAAGATCCGGTGCGCATGCTGAAAGAAGCCACAGGCATCCCTTCATTTGCAATCTGGCGTACTCATCTTGAGAACAAACGCCGACTGCTGGAATATGCCAACGCTCACAAACAGGTGGGCTTCGATCCGGATGTTCTCACCATCGTTTTTGCAAGACGGGCTGCTGCTTATAAAAGAGCCAGCTTGATCTTTCACGACCTTGACCGACTCACCGAAATCGCCAGAGGGAAAATACAGATCATTTTTGCCGGCAAAGCACACCCCAATGATGATATGGGGCAAGCCGTCATTAAGTCAATCGTCGAAAAATCACTCAAACTCACCGATAAAGTGCTGATCTCCTATTTATCAAATTACAATATGTGGTTGGGTAAATTACTCTGCGGTGGCGCTGACATCTGGCTCAACACTCCTATTCGTCCGAAGGAAGCCTCAGGCACCAGCGGAATGAAAGCTGCCATAAATGGTGTCCTGAATGTATCAATTCTGGACGGCTGGTGGGCTGAGGGTTGCCGTGATGGTATCAACGGTTGGGCCATCGGCGATAATTCGAATTCCAGCGACAAGAAAGATGCTGCTCTGCTCTATGATCTGCTGGAAACGAAAGTGATCCCCCAGTTTTATGAGAATCGCGAAAGATGGATTAAAATGATGAAAGAAGCTATCGTGACTTCGGCCAATTTTACGTCGCAAAGGATGGTTAAGGACTATCACGACCTATATTATCATACGTCCAAGTTTTCAAAAATAAAATACGATGAAAGCAGTCCCTACACACTTCCATGAGCAGCCATCAGCGATTGAGGGATTGGTCTAAAATTGGATTCTCGAGTTGACTAAATGAGCAAATGAGTTCGTCTAAGCGAAATATTATTTTGTGGCTTATGCTGGTTGTTATAGTCAGTTGCTTCGCCCTTTACCTGCGTTTATCTACGTCATCTGCGGATTCTAAAACACGCATTCACATCTGGCATCAAATGCTCTATGAAAACCGCAAAGCCCTAAGAGAGATGTGTGACCGCTATGAAGAAAAGCATCCAGAAATTGAGATTTCCCTGCTATATCGCGAGACGGAAGAACTGAGATCAAATTATCAATCTTCTGCAATGGGCGGGAGCGGTCCGGAGCTGATCTACGGTCCGTCTGATCAAGTTGGTCCCTTTTCGACCATGGGCATCATTCAACCTCTCGATGATCTTTTTGAGCCAGAATTTTTCCATGATTTTGTCGATAATGCAGTCGTCCGGTATAAAGGTCGCATATGGATGGTGGGCGACGTGGTAGGCAACCATCTTATGCTGCTGTATAACAAAAAGCTGGTGCCCACTCCTCCAAAAAACACTGACGAAATGATCCGCATCGGACAATCCCTTACCAAAGATCTGAATGGTGACGGAAAAACCGATCAATATGGCCTGGTATGGAATTTCACAGAACCCTTCTTTTTTGCGCCCTGGGTT
This sequence comes from uncultured bacterium, assembly GCA_964543505.1. GTDB lineage: Bacteria > Fidelibacterota > Marinisomatia > SCGC-AAA003-L08 > JACNLC01 > JAADGM01. The sequence continues at coordinate 10,000 of CAZIYQ010000008.1, forward strand.
GGCGGCTTTGGCGGTTGGTTGATTACTGATGAGGGACAGCCGAGTTTGAATACTGAACCCATGGTGAATGCCTTTAAATTTATCAAATCGCTCAGAGATGAGCATAAGATCATCCCCAAAGAATGTGATTATGAAATCGCCAACGCCATGTTCAAGACCGGGTCTGCGGGAATGATCATCAACGGGGATTGGAGCATTGGGGATTATACAGGTGTCGTCGATTTTGGAATTGTACCCATCCCCAAAGTTTCTGCAACCGGTCTGTGGCCTTCACCCATGGTGAGCACAAAAGGCTATTCCGTAAATGTTAATGTTAAGGGTGATATGCTGGCCAAATGCAAAGATTTGATCCGCTATTTGACCAGTGATGAAGTTCAGTACTATTACGCCAGCAAGCTGAATATGCAGCCTTCGAGTCGGGCCGCCCTGAAAAACCCGGTGGTTGCAGAAAACGAAGTGCTGAGTGCATCTGCAAAATGCATTGAACATGGGCGGCCCATGCCGGTTCAGCCTGAGATGAGAGCTATCTGGGATGCTCTGCGCACACAATATCAGGATGCACTAGGGGATAATGTGACCCCGGAAGAAGCTGCTCGGTTATCGCAACTAAATGCAGAAAAACAGATCAGAGATATGAACAACATATTGGAACCGGGTCCTTCAGTGATCTTCATCAAGTGGATCTTCCCGGTTTTGCTCCTCATTCTGCTGTTTTTCTACCGTTCACAGATAATTTTGTTCTTCAAAGAATTCCGTGAAAATAAATTTGCTTATTATATGCTCCTGCCCGCCGTTATCGGGATTTTTTCCGTGGTGATCTTTCCCTTCATCTTTAACATTATGCTCTCGTTGTCAAATTTTTCCCTGCGCACCTTTCAGGATTGGCAAATCGTCGGCTTCCAGCATTACAGGGAAGTCCTTACCGAAGCCAGGTTTTATGGGATTCTTCTTAAAACGATAATCTGGACAGTGGTGAATGTCTTCTTTCATGTAACTCTCGGTGTATTTCTCGCCATCCTGATCAATCGTACGCTCCCTGCAAAAAAAACCTTAAGAACCCTGATGATCATCCCATGGGCTTTGCCTCAGTATATTACTGCATTGACTTGGCGCGGCATGTTTAATCAGGAGTACGGCTCCATCAACCTGATCCTCACTAAATTTTTTCACATGACTCCAATTCAATGGCTCAGTCAGCCGTTTGAGGCTTTTTCAGCCTGTATCATCACCAATATCTGGCTGGGTTTCCCCTTCATGATGGTCATTGCCCTGGGGGGGCTGCAGTCCATTCCAAATGAATTGTACGAAGCAGCCCGGGTTGATGGTGCCAGCCGTTTTCAGCAATTTAAAAATATTACATTGCCCATGCTCAAACCGGTCATGCTCCCCGCCATCGTTCTTGGAATCGTCTGGACCTTCAATAACATCAATGTGGTTTGGCTGGTGAGTAACGCCGGAGAACCTTCGGATCATACCCATATTCTGGTGAGCTATGTTTATAAGGCGGCTTTCAATCTCTACCGTTATGGCTATGGGGCAGCGCTTTCCATGATGATCTTTTTAATACTATTGGTTTTCGGTATCGTATTCATGAAAAAAACAAAAGCAACCTCGGCGGTTAACTGATGCGCCAAAAATTAGAGACCTGGGCAATTTTTCTCTTCTTGTCAATTTTCACATTATTGACATTATATCCCGCGGTACGGATCATCAGTGTCTCGCTGCGGACCGATAATGCATTTCAGACGAAATCTCTCGCTCTTATTGAAGGAGGTGAAAAATATAGCGATGAGAATGACAACGGCCGTTGGGATCAGGGCGAAACTTTTGAAGATGCCAACCAGAATGGCCGCAGGGATGCAGGTTCAGGTTTTAAATCCTATGTGGCACTTTTCACAGAGACGAACTTTCTGAAATGGGCCTGGAATTCGTTCTTTGTCACATTGCTGGTAACTCTCACCGGTGTTGTGTTGGCATCGACCAGCGGCTATGCCCTATCCCGCTTTAAATTCAGGGGCAAGCAATTTACCATGCTGTCCCTGCTCACCACGCAGATGTTCCCGGCCACAATGTTGCTGCTGCCCTTTTTCATTCTATTGAGTAAGCTGGGATTGATCGACTCCTACCTGGGGTTGATCATTATTTATTCCTCTACCGCATTACCTTTCTGCATCTGGCAAATGAAAGGATATTATGACACGATACCGCCATCGTTGGAAGAATCTGCGAGATTGGATGGCTGCAGTCAGTTTGCCGCTTTTTACAAAATCATTCTGCCCCTTTCTTCACCGGCACTGGTCATTACCGCTCTTTTCAGTTTTATGGCCAGTTGGAACGAATACGTGGTGGCCAATATCATTTTGCAGGACCCTGATCTTTATACCCTGCCGCTCGGGTTAAAATTTTTCCAGGCCAGTTTATCCACACAGTGGGGACTTTATTCTGCAGGAGCCGTTGTAGTGAGTATTCCCGTGACCATTTTATTCATTTCATTGGCCAAATACCTGGTTTCGGGCCTTACCATGGGAAGTGTGAAAGGTTAGTCGCAAAAATTTATTTCTATGAATTATCAGGAGTCAATGATGAAAAATATTTACAAGAAATCGATAATGATATTAGGATTGTTGCTGTTCTCTGTGAGCCTGCTGAATGCGGGCGTTTCCTGACGTAGGCCCATTCTTCCGGGTGGAAGTATCATGAAACGCAATGCAAATGAAAGTGGCGAATTACTCATGGGCATTGGCTATGAATATGAATATCTGAATGATGCTCAGTACGAAGACCATTCAGCCCCGAATCCGGCTTATGAAAAAACGGCAAATTCGACTGCTTTTCTGTTTATCAATTACGGTGTGACACCAAAATTGAGTGTCGAAGCCATTGTGCCCTGGCGGTCGGTCGTCAATAATAAAATAACTTATGAGACCTCCAATTTTATCCGCCGCACATCTGGGTTCGGTGATATCATTTTGATGGGCCGATACAATTATTCATTTTTCGAGCATTCTCTAAATATCAATTTGGGTGTCGGTGCAAAACTGGCAACGGGCAGGCTCGATAAACCGGACCCATCCGGGAAGCGGATTGGCGATAATCTGCAAGTCGGATCGGGCACAATCGATCCTGTCTTTTCACTCTTTGCTTCACATGGCAGTATGAATTCAAAATGGCTCATGACGGGTTATTTTATCTCAAGGATATCATCAGGACCAAACATTTACGGCTATGAGTACGGAGATGAGTATCACTACAGTGCAGGACTGAATTATGATCATTCAGATGCTCTGTTTTTCAAAGCAAAAATCGAATATATTTACACTTTTCGCGATACCGATGAATATGGCATGCGAATAAAACGGGAGCGCGGAGGCCGCTGGCTCTATGCGGTACCCGGATTTGGGCTGCGTCTCAGTGCAAATCTAATGCTTGATGTTGAATACCCGGTGAGTTTATATCAGTTCGTCAATGAGAGCCAACTCGTGTCACCGGGCTATTTGCGTTTGAACCTCACTTTTAACCCGGGGGTTTGATATGCTTAAAAAATGCCTTTTGATATTGCTCCTTTTACTGTTGGGTTGCTCTGAAAAATCCCCGACTTATTATTACTCTGTCGAGAATTTTGATCTCTTAAGGATTGGTTCAAACCTGGTTGATCTGGTCATAACCCCCGATAGCAGCACCCTTATCGCTGCCGATTCGGGCAACAACCGAGTTATCTTTATCGATATCTCCGGTGAGACCATGGTCAGGACAAACAACCTTTGGGTAGGTTCCGTACCAACTTCCCTGTGCCTGTCATCCGATGGCAGTACGCTTTATGTGGGACTCTCGGGCAGTTCACAAATTGCCATCGTGAATATTGCCACAGAAGCCGTAGATTATTTTCAGCTGGATGAGGATGGTCCGCAGGACGTCGAAGTCTTTGGAGATAAATTGATCACGACTTTCGTATCGGATCAGTCCATTTATCATAAGACAAAAATGTACGATTTACAGACCGGCGAAATGCTTTCGTCAAAATCAAAAGCCGGTAAACTTGCTCTGGACCCGGTGGAAGGGGCTGTTTACATATTAGATGATTCATTCGAGAGAGTGAATCTTTATCAATATAGGATTGAGGGTAATGAGCTGACGGGCAATTTGCAATCCTCGGATATTGCACAGCATCCGGTAGAATTGGAAGATTTGGCCTACGTTCCCGGGACGGGTGTGGTGGCAGCGCTTTCGGGTAATGACTTCGAAGGACATCCCCTCAAACACGCTTTTCTGTACGCCCCGGAGCAGCTGAACCTGATTGCTCATTTGGATGTAAAATCAACTCCTCTTGCCATTACAGCCACTGCTGATGGCAGTAGCCTGTTTTTTTCTCCATCAAAAGCGGATGGGGCCGGTACATTTGTGATTGAATTTGACAATCAGAGTTATCTGCAGCGGAATTATTATTTGACGGCCGGCAAGTTGAGCGCAGGTGCCATTGCCGTTGATCCTGCCGGCGATTATATTTTCGTGGCAGTAGATGATCTGGCGGACAATTCGAATGATGAACCCTATTCCGGAAATTCCTTTGACATTCAGCGCATAAAAATTGAACCCATGGGGACTTATCCAATCAATGATTTTTAAAGCCTTCATATTTTCAGTTTTCTTTACGGCTGTCCTTCTGGGTGAGATTCAGTTTACCGAGATTTCACAGGAAGCAGGACTGGTGGCTCCCATGCAGGCAAAGGGAGTTTCACTCTTCGACTACAACGGGGATGGGCTGGAGGATATCTTCGTGGCCAATCATAATGGAGATGATCTGCTGTTCAGGAATGAGGGAGGGCTCACATTTACCGAAGTTGCCAATGAGGCCGGCGTCTCAGATGCCGGCCTTTCGCAGTTGGGGCTGTCGGCGGATTTTGATGCCGACGGTGATCAGGACCTGTTTGTGGGGGTCACCAACAATCAATGCAGTCTCTACCGCAACAATAATGACGGAACCTTTAGCGAAGTAAGTGCTGAACTGGGGCTTGTCCATACCGGCAATGTTCTTGGCGGCAGTTGGGGCGATTATAATAATGACGGCTGGTTGGATCTCTACATCGCCGATTTCGGTGAACAAAACTACCTCTATGAAAATACCGGTGATGGATTTCTCGATGTGACCGGCGCACTCGGTGCTCAAGGTCCCATGAATGACCTCTGTATGATGGCTACTTTCTTCGATTTTGACAACGACGGTGATTTTGAGATCCTTGGAACCCAGGACGGCTATCGTGGCAATTACCTGCTCGAGATGCAAGCCTATGGACTCTATGCTGACCTCGCCGGAGCGACTGGCATCAGCGCCATGGAAACGTTACAGGGAATGGGCATGACCATCGGAGATTATAATCGTGACGGATGGTTTGACGTCTATTTTTCGAACCTGCACCAAAATATGCTCTTTCGCAATAACGGAGACCGTACTTTCAGCGATGTTTCGGCAGAATCCAATGCACAGGATCCCTTTTTCAGCATGACTTGGGGCTGTACATTTCTGGATGCCGATAACGACGGCTGGCTGGATATTTATAATAATAATGAGTCCGGATTTGGCAACATCGGCAATACTTTTTTCAAAAACATGGGGGATGGGACTTTCCTTGAGATGGCAGGAACTGTAGGACTGGACTCCTTCAATAGCGGCTATGGAACTGCGGTTGCAGATTTCGATGGCGACGGAGATCAGGAGATCATTGCAGTGGGCTACGATACTGAAAATGGCATCGAATTCTATCGCAATGATTCAGAACCAGTCCATCACTGGCTCGAAGTCACTCTCGTGGGACTCGCTCCAAACCAGCAGGCTCTGGGAACGCGGTTGACCCTTTGGTCAGGGGGAGAACAGCAGACCTCCTTTGTACAGAGCGGCAACGGGTTTTTATCCCAGAATACCTTTCGACAGCACTTTGGCCTTTCAGACAATTCTACGGTGGATTCCATTATTGTTTACTGGCCGGGAACACAGACCGTCTATGAGAATTTGCCCGTGAATGCTCAAGTCACACTCACCGAGGGCATGGACTGCTATCCCAATGGGGATCTTAATTCAGACTCTGCATTGGATATTCTGGACATCGTCATCTTGGTAACGGGGCTCATCGGAGACCTCGAACTTGACCCGGCCATGGCGTGCCTGGCTGATGCAAATCAGGATTTCGAAGTTGACATTTTGGATATCGTCACATTTATTGGAGAGATCCTGGGATAACCTGTGAAATGAAAAAATCTTACAGCTCACTAAAATTGGAAGAATTTAATGTCTTTAATTAAAACGATCATATTAACAACACTCTTATCGCAGGGAATACTAAGTGCTCAGGCCGTTTACTGGGAGCCTGAAATTCCCGTTCCAGGAGGTACCGTCACAATTTATTATAATACGATTGAAGGTGCTTTACCGGATAATACTTCACCGGCTTACATTCATATTGGATATAATGGCTGGCTCGAGACCGATGATTATGCCATGACTTTTGAGCCGGCACTCGGTAATGGCTGGTGGAGCTATTTGTATAACATTCCTGCCAATGCTGAAACCGTTGATTTTGTTTTTACTGATCTGAACGGAAATTGGGATAACAACGGGGGCATGGGCGTGGACTGGCATCTAAGTTTAAACTACTACTGGTCGCCTTTCAACCCGGGAGCCAATGATCCGGTTTCCATTGTGCTGACGAACGTCATCCAGGGTGGCAGCATTGCGTGGAAAGTCGATGCGGGGAACGGACACATCCTGCCCATTGAAGATTATAGGCCTGCGAACTCGTACGAAGAGGATGGCTGGCTGCTCTCACCCCTGCAACTGAACAGGGACTCCTATGAGCTTCAATTGGGTCCCTTTAATCTGGGAGAGCAGGTGGTGCAGTCCATTAAATTCCGCATTAAATGGGACGATGGTAACTGGGATACCGGCGACAATGGGCAGATCATCAATTATGATATTTATTTTGACTACACACAGCAGAATGGAGACCCCTATGTTTTTTATATTTCACCTGCTGAAGGGGCTGAAATATCCGGGGACGTGGATTTATCCGTTGTTGGTGATGCGGTGGAGGTGGCCTACTATGTACAGGGAAATTTTATTGGTGATGTTTTCTCGTCACCTTTTGACCTGACCTGGACGCCGGATGAAGCCTTGTTTGGTGACGTAACCATCGTGGCAAGGGCACTCGGTACCAATGACAGAGTAACCTTTCTTTTTCGGAACATCGTTTTATTATATTCCATCGTCCATGAACCCGTACCTGACGGAGCCGATGACGGCCTGACTGTCAATGGCAATGATGTTCTCATCACACTTTATGCTCCGGCAAAAGATTATGTAACGGTGATGGGCAGTTGGAACCAAAATAATCCTGCTGGTGAGCTTATGAAACTTTCCGGGGATACACTGTGGTGGTATCAGACCATTCTTCCGGATGGTGACTACACTTATCAATTCAATGTAGAAGGACAACGGCAAATTGCTGATCCCTGGTCGAAGGATGTGCTGTGGGTTGACCCCAACGGAGGCTGGGAAAGCGGCAACTATGAAGATGCTCTGACCAATTTTACCGTGGGAGGGAGTAGCTACGAATGGAACGATGCCCAATTCATCCGCCCTGATCAACGGGATGTCATTGTGTATGAAACCCACGTTGGAGATTTCAAAGGAACCCCTGGTGTAATAGGTACTTACCAAGACATCATCACAAATATTGAAGCAGGCTATTTTGAAGATCTTGGCATCACGGCTATTGAACTGATGCCCGTAAATGAATTCGAGGGAGAGAACTCGTGGGGCTATAATCCTACCTTCTACATGGCTCCTGAATCTACTTACGGCACACCCGATGAACTGCGGCTTCTTATCGACACAGCCCACCAGCATAACCTTTCAATGTTGTTGGATGTGGTCTTTAATCACATGTGGGGATCGGCTCCTTTATTTCTGCTCTATCAACCCGTTGGGAGCTGGGATTATCAGGATCACGATTATGTAAATGACCCTTACTTTCACGATCAGGAATCACAATGGGGATACAAATTACAACATTGGAGTCCAAGGACGAGAAAATATTGTGACGACGCGCTCATGATCTGGGTACAGGATTATCATTTTGACGGATTCAGATTCGACCATACGGCGGGAATTGGCTGGGATTCCAATGGAAATTGGGGCGCTACACACTATGGCAATATGCTTAATGCTTACGACTCCACCCTGATCGTTATTGCAGAAGAGGACAATTCCTGGCAAATCAACCATACGGATTTTGATGCGGGATGGGACTACAGTTATATGCATACATTACGCTCAAATATATTAGAGATTAACGATAGTGGACATTCCTGGGGAAATATGTTTGATCTGGGAAATCATCTGTTGGCATCAGATCAGGGATATTGGGATGACACCGGTCCGCTGAATTATTTCGAAAGTCACGATGAGGGCAGGATTATTTACGAGGCGACACATTACCAGGGGATGACTCTCGAAACGGCTCAGGCTAAGTCAAAACTGGGGGCCAAAATTCTGCTTACTTCTCAAGGGACTCCCATGCTGTATCACGGACAGGAGTTTGGTCAGAATGGCACCAGCCAATCGGGAGGGAATATTGTCCCACAACCCTTGCAGTGGTATTTGTTGAATGATCAATCCGGAGCAGATCTCTTTGATGTATATTCAAGGCTCATTGCGCTGCGCCAAAATTACGAGGTGCTGCGAGGGCCGGCGCTGGAGATCAAATATCAAAGCACTGCGAATAAATCTATCGTTTATTGGCGCATAGCAAGCCCCGAAGAAGTTGTGGTGGCTGCCAATTTCAGCGATACTGACAAAACCATCGATATTGAATTCCCACATCCGGGAGTCTGGTACGATTATATCGATGGGGGAGAGCATACGGTTGAGGGGGACTGGCTTACAGATTATACCCTTCCAGCGAGCTCCGCCCTCATTTTCCTAAATGAAATTCCGGACTTTTCAAACATCCTGATGGGGGATGTTAATCTTGACGGCTCTGTGGATATACTGGATATTGTGACCATCGTCGATTTTATTGTCAATGGTCCAATGCCAGTCGGAGATATTTTTACTGCAGCCGATCTAAATAGCGACGATGCAGTCGATATCATTGATATTGTCATGCTAGTTGCACTGATCATAGGATAACAAATGAGTTTAGTTTCATTAAAATCCATCCATAAATCGTATGGCAATACGCCTGTCTTAAAAGACATTAATCTGGATATTGAAAATGGAGAATTTTTAGTACTGGTAGGGCCATCGGGTTGTGGTAAATCTACGACCCTAAGATTGATTGCCGGATTGGATAATCCCACTTCAGGGGATATTTTTATCGGAGACAAACGTGTCAATGATGTGGATCCAAAAGATCGGGACATCGCGATGGTCTTTCAGAATTATGCCCTGTATCCTCACATGAATGTGTATGAGAATATGGCCTTTGGCCTTAAAATCCGCAAACAAAAACCGGAGTTGATCAATGCACGAGTTAAAGAAGCCGCGGACATCCTGCAAATTGGGGAATTGTTGGAACGAAAACCCCGCGAACTTTCAGGCGGCCAGAGACAAAGAGTAGCTCTGGGGCGTGCACTGGTACGTAAACCAAAAGTATTTTTATTCGACGAACCCTTGTCAAATCTTGATGCCAAATTACGATCAGAGATGCGGGTTGAGATTAAAAGACTACATAAGATATTGAATACCACCATGATCTATGTGACCCACGACCAGGTTGAAGCGATGACCATGGGCGACCGGATATCCGTAATGAATCGTGGCCAAATAGAACAGTTGGATACCCCCAAAATTAGCTATGAAAGTCCGAATAATAAATTTGTGGCAGGATTTATCGGTACTCCTCAAATGAACTTTATCGAAGGTGCTCTTATTCCTGGGAAAGATTCCTCTTCAGTTTTTGAAGCAGATGGCTTCCGATTAAATCTTGGTAAACGTATAGCTCAACAGATATCCAGCCAAAAAGTTGTGTTGGGGATTCGCCCTGAAAGTATGACATTGATTGGAGAAACGGCAAGTAATCACAATTGTTTTTCGGCCGAGGTCGAGATTACCGAACCCATGGGCTCGAGTGTACTAACCCATATCATACTTGGAGGACATCATTTAACAGCCAACATGACGGGACAAATTGAGATTAAGGCGGGGGAGACCATCAAAATCGCCATTGACACCAACAGGGTTCATCTCTTTGATGTCAGCACAGAAGAAAATATTTTGTAAATTAATAGAGTAAGTTAGAATTCAAATGGGTAAAAATATTAAAAGTAGCATGAGAAACAGGAAAGGAGGTAATGCCCAAATAGAAAGAAAAATGTATTGATAATTTGGACAGTGGTAGTATTTAAAGTTGATTTTTCATGAAGATAAATCAATTAATGATATTGTAACCATAGCTGTTGTAAATTATCACATTGGGTAACTATCCTCATAGTTACGATACCAAAAATATGATAAAGTTTATATTCAATTAACAAGGAGGAATTCTTATAATGAAAAAGATGCTAAAATTGACGGTGATGCTAGTTGGCATCGTGTCAATAATATCAGCCCAAGGTTTATTCTTTTCTGAATATATCGAAGGCAGTAGCAATAACAAAGCTCTCGAGATATATAACCCGACGGATGCACCCATAGATCTCACTGGTTATGCATTTCCCAATGTTTCAAATGCACCAACTGTTCCTGGTGAATACGAATATTGGAATACATTTTCTGATGGTGCTACGGTAGCACCGGGAGATGTTTATGTGATATGCCACGATAGTTCAGCACCTGAAATACAATCTGGCTGTGATCAGTTCCATAATTACCTCAGTAATGGCGATGATGGTTTCGCATTGGTTCAAGGTACCGAAGCTGATTTTGTCGTTCTCGATTGGATTGGCAACTGGGATGGTGATCCGGGTGCAGGTTGGGACGTGGCCGGGGTTACAGCTGCTACTAAAAATCACACTTTGGTTCGCAAAGATGCTATCACAAATGGAAACACCGATTGGACAGCTTCTGCAGGCACAAACGCCGATGACTCAGAGTGGATCGTTTACGATCAGGACACTTTTGATTATATCGGCTGGCACATTACACCGCCCTCAGAAGTGTTTGGCTGCACCGATTCTTTGGCAGCAAACTTTAACCCTGACGCTACCTCTGATGACGGCAGCTGCGAATATGCCACAGCGGTGTCAATTTACGACATCCAGGGTCAGGTTGATGCATCACCATGGGAAGGCGAATGGGTTGAAACCACAGGCGTTGTAACAGCAGTCAATCCTGGAGCGGGTTACTGGATACAGGATGGTGCCGGAGCGTGGAATGGTGTGAATGTCTATGATGGCGCTAACGCTGTTGCCGAGGGTGATAACGTTACAATCGTCGGTACTGTAGCAGAATATTATGGCTTAACTGAAATAACCGGAGTTACCGGTTTCACTCTTAATATTACCAGAGATGTTGTTCCTGATCCTGCAGCGATTACTACCGGCGAGTTTACCGAAGCCTATGAGGGTGTGCTGGTTTCTTTTGCTAATGCAAGTTGCGATAATCCTGATTTGGGATACGGAGAATGGTCCGTAGATGATGGTTCGGGATCTGCAGTTGTGGACGACAAACTTTTTGCATATGTTCCTGAACTTGCCACCTCCTATGATCTTACGGGAGTTACCGACTATAGTTATGGCGCTTATAAATTATTGCCCAGATCTGACGCCGACGTTGCCGTTTCCGGTGGCGCTACCACAGTGGATATCACCTTCCAGGTTGATATGGCTCTCGAAACCGTATCCGGTGATGGTGTGCATATTGCAGGTGGATTCCCTGATCCTATACCTTTCTGGGATCCTGCCTCTATTGAACTGACACTGGTAAGTGACGCTGTCTATGCTGTGACATTAACACTGAATCCGGGAGAGACCGTTGAATACAAATTCGTCAACGGGAATGCCTGGGGTTCGGATGAGGCTTCGAACAGATCTCTCCTAGTTCCAGACGTTGACACGGTTCTGCCCGCTGTCTGTTTCAATATGGCAGATCCATGTCCTGGCGAAACAAACCCAAGTCTCGTTACTTTCCATTTGAATGTTTCGACCGCTCCTGGATTTACTGCAAGCAATACGCTCGTGATCCGAGGCAGTTTGAATGGCTGGGCCGGTGTTGACTGGCAGTTGACAAACGATGGCGGAGATTATTGGTCATTTACGACAACAGATCCACTAGCAGTTGGAAATTATGAATACAAATATGTGAACGTTACTCCTGGTGGCGACGAATGGGAATCAACAGATAACAGAACCTTTGTTGTGTCCGGAGATGGCCTGCTTATCGACATGCCCATTGATTATTGGGAATCCGATGTAACACCTCCATTCGATGTCACTGATGATATAGATGTTTATTTCCGCGTCAGTACTGCCGGAATTCCGCTATATGATGGCACTCCGATGTATATTGCCGGAACGATGAATGGCTGGAGTGCTGAGCCTCTGACAGATGAAGGCACAGGAGAATTCTGGGGAGGAACTTATCATTTCGTGCCAGATGGGCGGGTTGCTATCGAATACAAATTCCTCGCTGGCCCGGATGGCTGGGAATCATCCATTGATAATCGAACTGCAGATGTAATTGAAGATGGTACAATAGCTTTTGTATATTGGAATGATCAACCGCCAATTGAGGATGAAATTGTTACCAAAACCGTCATCTTTTCCGTTGACATGAGTGAATGGTTAGATGAAGCCGGTGCAACAGGAATGCCTCTGTTCAGTCTGGCTCGTAATGATGAAGTGCAGGTTCGAGGTGGTTTTAACGGTTGGAACGCTGATCCACCCGAGGAAAGTGTGATGGTCCGTCAACCCGGTACAAATATTTTCACACTGCCCTTGACGATTACCAACTATTCCACAACAACAATGGAATATAAATTCTTTCTGAATCAAAGCGAAGAGTCGGTCGCCTATCTCGAAGCGATCTATGGACCATTTTATAATGGTGACATGGGCTGGGAGGATTCACCTCAGTTTGGTGGCGGAAACAGAACCCTTACTTTGGGGCCATCCGCTGATGGTGACATTCTACAATTACCCCTGGCAGGATACTACGATTTACCTACAGGTGCTGTGCTTCCGGCGGGTCAGTCTTTAACAATGACCTTCAATCTGGATTTGAGTGGTAATGAATTTTATACGGCCGGCGATGAAGTCTATGTCATTCTGAAGGATAAATGGTTCGACTATATACAGGGCTTTGGTTATGGCGATGGAGATGGATCACGTTGGCTCGCCACAGATAATGGTGATGGTACTTTTACTGCTAACGTAACTATCAATGGTCCTGCTCCATGGCATCAGATCTACGCCTGGGAATATGTTGATGCTGATGGTACAGGAGTCCAAGAAGGTGGTGGTTTCGCCTTTGGCCGTTTCCGTGCCAGATATATGTGTCCAGTTGACGGTGTCTTTGGAGATTATACTTTCCCAACGGATGTCTGGACAGATGATCCACCCCTGGAAGTTGAAGATTATAATACAGCCCTTGAATGCCTTGGTGTCTGTGTTGGCAACGGTGACGTCAACGGTGACGGCAACATCGATGTGCTTGATATTGTTGCTGTCGTCGGCTACATCCTTGGAACAATCGATAATGATCTCTATGCCTTCTGTCATTCCGATATGGACGGCAACGGGAATATCGACATTCTCGATATCGTCATTATGATCGACTTTGTCCTGAACCAGGGAGGCAGAACCACCTCCGCAACTTCGGCGAGCATTATTAATCAAGATGGAATGGTGAGCATCGAAGGAAATGGTGCTATCGGTGGCGTGTTTATGAAACTAAGCCATGGTGACGATTTCTCACTTGTACTGACAGATGATGCATACCTCGCAGATTACAATACGCAGGATGGAATCACCAGCATCATTGTGCTTGCTCCAAATAATCAGCTCTTTACAGCAACTGGGGACTTCACTATTGAAGAAGTCACAGCGGCTTCCGGATCTAATTATCTAGAGCTGTCAATCGCCGACGAATTCGCGTTGCTCTCTAACTATCCAAACCCGTTTAACCCTGAAACGAATATCAGTTTTACGCTGCCTGCAGACGGACTGGTTTCACTTTCAGTCTATAACATGCTTGGGCAGAAAGTTTCAACACTGGTTAATGGTTTCAGAACTGCCGGAACCTATACAGCTATTTGGGACGGAACGAATGCAACTGGCGAAGCTTTGGCATCAGGTATTTATTTTGTAAAAATGAATACACCCAGCCAAGAATTGACCCAGAAAATCACTCTGTTGAAATAAGATCATATCGATCTATTATACAAAAAAGTCCGGCTACTGCCGGACTTTTTTGTATCTAAAAGGGGAAAAGTATGAAAATAATCATGACAACTTTGGACTCGATTCAAACTGGAAAACAAATTGCACAGCGATTATTAGAAGCAAAGTGCGCCGCCTGTGTGCAGGTCCTGAAAAATACGACTTCGCTTTATTGGTGGCAGGGCAAGATTGTAAGCGGTGAAGAATGTTTATTGCTGATTAAAACGAACAGTGAAAAGTTAGCCAAAGCAACTGAAATTCTCGTTCAGCAACATCCCTATGAAGTTCCCGAAGTTATTACCGGAGATTTTGCTATTCTAAACAAATCCTATGGTGACTGGTTTGAGAAAATATTAGATTGAAGCGAAATATAAAGCAGTGTATAGAGTATTCGGTTAGATTACTTTTTCGACTACAAAAACCTCACCCGGCACTATGCAGATAATATATATTATGTATAGTTATAATAATTCAACAGTCAGGGACTTTGTGTCTTCTATCCCCTGTTAATTCTTTGAGGAGGTTATTTTACGACGAAATTGATCAGTCTGCCGGGAACAACTATTTCACGCAAGATCTGTTTATTCTTCAAGTGTTCGGCAATATTCCGCTGATCTTTTGCCATTTTCAGCAAGTCTGTTTTCGAGACACCTTTATCAACTTCCAAATCACCACGCAGCTTACCATTGATCTGCACAGCAATTTTCAAAGTTTCATCTACAGCCAGATTGTTATCGTAAACAGGCCATGCCTCTTTAAAGACGGATTCCGGATGACCTGAACGCTCCCAGAGCTCTTCCGCCAAATGTGGTGCCAGCGGAGCGAGTAATTTGATCAGTGTATTTTTTGCCGGCTTACTGATCCCCTTTTTTGAATTAAGGTAATTGGAAAATTCCATCAATCGGCTGATCGCCGTATTGAACTTCATGTTGTGCAAATCAGCGGTCACATATTTTATGGTTTTATGCAGTACTCTTTTATCTTCCAGATTTTCTTTTATAACAGGAAACTGACAAATACGCCAGATTTTGTTTAAAAATCGGTGAATTCCCGTGATGCCCTTTTCATTCCAGTCTCCGCCTTCATCATAGGGACCCATGAACATAAGATAATTCCTAAAAGTATCGGAACCATATTTGATCACAAAATCATCCGGAGAAACCGTGTTGCCGCGGGATTTTGACATTTTTACGCCATCCTTTGTGATGGTGCCCTGATGAAAAAGTCGCGTAAAAGGTTCATCGAAATTGAGCAGACCGGCATCTCTCAATGCTTTGGTGATAAATCGAGCGTAAAGCAAATGCATGGTAGCATGTTCAACACCACCGATGTATTGATCCACTGGAAGCCAATCCAGGCGTTTTTTGTCAAAAGCAAAATCGCTGTACTTTGCACTGGGATACCGCAAATAATACCAGGATGAACAGACAAAGGTATCCATCGTATCGGGGTCTCTCTGGGCCGGAGCACCGCATTTTGGACAGTTCACCTCGATGAAAGAATCCTGTTGTGCAAGCGGTGATATGTCTTCTCCATAAGTTTTCTTTAACTCAATATCTTCTGGAAGCTGAACCGGCAAATCCTCTTGAGCTACCGGCACAGCGCCGCACTTTGTGCAGTGAATAACTGGAATTGGCGCTCCCCAGTAGCGTTGCCTGCTGATCAGCCAGTCGTGTAGTTTGAACTGTACTTTTCTGCCGCCAATTCCCATAGCGGCAAGTCTCTTGTTGATGGCCTTCTGTGCAGCTTCGCTGGTGAGTCCATTATATTCTCCGGAATTTAGAACGATACCGTAATCACTGAAACATTGTTCGGTACCCTGTTCATTTCCGTCGGGGCTGACCACTTCGATAATCTCCAGATTGAATTTTTTAGCAAATTCAAAATCTCTTTCATCACCTGAAGGAACCGCCATAATCGCACCTGTTCCATAGGAAGAAATTACATAGTCTGCAATCCATACGGGCAAATCAGCGCCGGTGAAAGGATTGATCACATACGCACCGGTAAAAACCCCTGTTTTTTCTCGATCCAGGGAAGTTCTTTCGATCTCTGTCTTTTTCCGCGTCTCTTCAATATAGTTTTCAACAATAGCCCCTTGGGTAGCCGTTGTGATTTTCTCAACCAGCGGATGCTCCGGAGCCAGCACAAAGTAAGTGGCACCGAAAACCGTGTCCGACCTTGTTGTGAAAACCTCGATATTTTCCTGATGGTCTTTTAATTGAAACTGAATGGAAGCGCCCACACTTTTACCAATCCAGTTGCGCTGCATGTGTTTGGTTTTTTCCGGCCATTCCAGCGCATCCAGCTTTTGGAGCAATTCTTCGGCATAGTCGGTGATTTTAAAGAACCATTGTTTCAACGACCTCTTGGTAACGACGGTATCACAGCGCTCACAAAGACCGTCTTTTACCTGTTCGTTGGCCAATACCGTAACACAACTCGGGCACCAGTTAACGGGTGCTTCCTTCTGGTAGGCGAGTCCCATTTCGTACAATTTCAGGAACAGCCACTGTTATCAGATCGTATGAGCACACGTCTGAACTACAGTCACGCCGTAGTAGCTCTAA
>CAZIYQ010000009.1:0-26254 GCA_964543505.1 uncultured bacterium
CTTTCGATTATTCTTTCATCAGCAGAAGTTATATGGAATGCACCATAGGGGATCATTGAAATTTTCTTTTTATTTACGCTGTTGAGCAGATAATTCTCAATTTCGGGACTGTCGGCAATGAGGTGGTCGGAAAGAAAACTTGCCGATTTTTCATTGATCATGAGCCAGAGACGTTGGAGATAGGACCATTTCTTGCGCCGCCATTCCATGCCGTCCATATTACAGACATTGACATTTTTCTTCAGCTTTAGGATCAGCCAAAACAATGAGGTTCCATAACCTAAAGTCAATTTAACAGAACGTTCATGCGAAGTATGCATTACGGACTTCAAATCAAACATAATCGTGTGGATTGAACGTCTCGAGGTCACCGGTACTTTTACTCTGCGGATGCCTTTCCAACTATCTTCAGAGATTTTGCCTCGGCCATTTTCCTGGCAATAGACAGTGACCTTCCAGCCTTTATCCACAAGAAAGATCGCAAGACGTTCCGTAAGTGTCTCAAAACCACCATGTCTGGCTGGGATTCCCCGGGTCCCGAGAATGGACAGGGATTTTTGGAAATCCTTATCCTTAACTTTTTTCGGTTGATCGATCATCTGGTAACCTCCGGCTCGATGACATCTTTGGCATTAATTGGCACAGGAGTTCCGGAAAAAGAGTTTATAGCGAGCAGGCAGCCCAAAAATATTGTTGCTGACAGGAGTTCCTCTTTACTGAATAAACCGGCCATAACCAGTGTACTCAGTAAAAATATCAGGCTTAATCCAATGATCAGCTTTCCACCCGCTTTGCGGAAAGGATCATTAGTCTTTCTCACCAGAATCCTACCCCGCGCGGAGAGCATGAGGAAAAAATAGATATAAATTAAGATCCCAAGCACACCGGTTTTGAGGAGAATATAGACATAACCGTTGTGTAAAATCGGTATATAACGGATACGATTTCCACCCAGAGGAATGTAGAAACCCAAATCGACCAGTGTTCCAAAGCCCTGACCCAACAGGTACTCAACGACACTCCCCCTGCTGTAAGTCATGATCCCCCGAAAAGCTTCATAACCCCTCCAGTTGATGTTGCGGTCCATGTAATCGATTTGATTGCGGATGTCCACCTCTTTGAATGAATAGGTTATTTTTTCGATAAATGACATATTCTCAGGATCCAGCTGATCGGGAGAGTCCAGCAGAAAGATCGCCACCATACCGACTGCAAGAAAACTCATCAGAATGAGTCTGCGCGGTTTCCTTAAATTCAGATAGTTGCCGGAAATGAATACTAACACTAAGAATGAGACCCAGTAAGTTCTGGAATAAGACGAGATGAGCGCAATCAATGCTGTGAAACCTATTATCAAATCAAGCAATTTTGTGAAGAGCACAATGCGATTTACCCAGCAAGTGTAAAGTACAGCCAGTGCCAGTACCGTATTGAAATTCCCACTGCCAATGACGCGGCGCATTTCAATGAAGGAAATTTTTAGGAGCTCAGGCTCAAAAATAAACTGCAGAATGCGGTAAATGGATGTGATCAAGCCGGCAATGACAATCACCCTGAATAACAAACGAGTATCCCGGATATGCTTCATCAAAACATAACCTAGAAGGAGAAACAATATTGCTTTTCCCACATACCAGACATCTTTGAAAATATTGTACAATTCATGGTCCCAGGCGAACAGCAGGCCTAATAACATTAGAGCGGCAAGAGGAAGAATATCAATTATTATTTGATGATTTACCTTAGCCGTCAGACTCATCCAAATAATCAAGATCAGTAATAGCATGGCCGTCATCGGTTTTATTGACAGTAAAATTGGAAATGAAACTGCCAGGAGAAGAATGAGCGCAGTTACATTTCTGATATTTAACTTATCAATTTTCAATAGTGCTTTTTTTCATTAATTGATAATATTCATTCTGGAATTTTGAAATGAATTGTGCCTGGGTAAATTTTTCTTTATAGCGTTCAAATCCAGCCCTGCCCATTGAATATCTTAATTCCTTGCTGCGGATCAGTAACTCCAACGAGTCTGCCAGGGCCTTAGGGTCTCCTGGCGTGCATCTTAATCCCGTAATATTATGTTCGATAATCTCCTTTATTCCGCCATGATCTGACGCAATTACAGGTTTTCCAGCCCGCATCGCCTCAACGGCAACAAGGCCGAATGATTCGGGCTCGGTGGAGGGTACAACACAGATATCTGTTATTTTCCAGATTGAAGAGATTTTTTCACAATAGTCCAATCTTTTAATTGAGTTCTTTATCTTTGATGTGTTAATAAATCTATCCAATTCAATAAGGAATTTATCCTGGTTTTGAGGAGGACTCCCTACAAATAAATAAATAATGTTAATTTCAGAAATTCTTTTAGCTAATATTTCTCCGGCCTGAATTAAAACTTTCTGTCCTTTCATGCGATTAATTCTACCTACCAGTGAGATAACTATCGCGTCTGACGGGATATCCAGATTCCCTCTGATAATTGCACTATTTTGAATAATATGATCTGGTGCCACTCCGTTATAAATATAAGACACTTTATTCAATAGGTGTTTGTTATATTCAACTAAAGACTTTATCGTCTCATTAGAATTACCGATCACCTTAAGAGAATAGTGGTCAATTAAATGAGCGATCAGCTTATTGACCCATTTCGGTCCCACAAGCAACTCCCTGACATTCCAGATATGATTAATTCTATTGCGACGCGCCCAGAATGCTCCGGTCCATACGGCCAAGGTATTTGTATGGACAATATCAATGGATTGGCCTGCTAATATTTTGTCGAGCCTTCTTGATGTCTTAAATATTCTAAAAGGTAATGAGGCCAAATATCGCAAGCTAATTAAACTTCTCCCCATTCTTACCAAGGGAGAAATATAAACGAACCGGACTTTCTTTTTCAATGCAGCATACAGAGGACCATCACAGGGAAGGATCACAATAGGATTGAATTTTTCAGGATCTAACCCGGTTGCCAGCGCGAACAGCATTTTATCGGAACCGTACAAATCAGCAGATTGATGAACAAATAAGATATTGATTTTTTTCGGCACTGTCTTATTAATCCTTACTCCAGCCAATGGTCCAGGTTTTTATTAATTAGCCTGCTCAGCAATTGAATATCATCTTTAAACAATTCAGCCAACAGCATTTTCTTTTCTTTTGGTAAAGTATTTTTTTGAAAAAGTCGTTGACCGAGCCTAACCTTCAATCGAGACCTGATTCCGGATGGCAACAAATATTTCAGTACAGCTTTAATTTTATTATCCTTGTAGATAAAATTGACCAAATGTTTTGCAATCTCGTTTTTTGGCAATCCGGAAGTGTTGTATTTTTTATCGAATTTCATTTCAAATTCATCACTCAACCCTAAAAAGGTCAGCAGTTCATTAAGTGTGGATTTCGGATTTTCTATTAAATCATCATAAAGAATTACTTTTGTGTTTTTGAAATATCTCAGATACGAATTCACTTGCTGATAATATTTTCCATACCCTATATAATCAAATGTTGGTCCCCAATTTTTCTGCAGTCGCGCCTGAATTACGCTTGGCGTTATGGCCTGATTAAAAGGTAATTTTTCGGACCCGTCCCTGATATGCATCTGATAATGAGACCAGGCACGAAAAATTGGATTCCTTAAGATAATAATTATTTTCAGACCATCGCTGGCATTCCCATAGGTTGATTTCAAATTTCCTATGGTTTTCTCATATAAAAACAGATATGATGTTGATGCCTCACAACATAATTGATGCGGTTTTGCGGATTTAAAAAGATTTACATATTGATCGAGATTAAGAATCAAATATTTTTCTAATCGTCCTCCGGACGCAGGATGTATGATTTTAACGTCCTCACGAGCATGGGAAAAAAACCAGGGCTCCTTTATTTTCGGTAAAAATATAGCCGGATGCTGACCGAGATAATAGTACAGTGATGTTGTTCCGCTCTTGGCAGCACCAACAATTAAAAAATCAGGCAATGTCACCTGTTTGGTTCCATCATTTATTTGCAACAGATGACCTCATCATCTAAAGAGCTTAAAGAAATGCTTCATAGCTTACTTTCGACTATATCGGCTAATCGCATTGTCCAGAATTTCAACTTAAACCTCACCATGGTCATTGATATCGTATGTTGAACAACCATAGTTATCGTCGACGTAATTGCCGCACCGACAATTCCATATTTGGGGATTAAAATAAAACTTAATATGATATTTAACAGTGTTATCAATATCAGATTATTCCTCATAAGTTTTTCATTACCGCTCATCATCAATAAGATACCAACGGGGCCGGTTGTCACATTTACATAGTAGCCAATCACCAAAATGATTAGGGCGCTACCGCCCTCGCTGAACTGACTTCCGAAAATAGACATAATATTACCTGCAAAAATGATTAATAATATTAATAAAGGAAAAGTCAAAACTGTCATAATACTCGTTAATTTCTGGGCAGTCATTTTTAGCTGATCAAATTTATTTTGATGATATAGCCCTGCAAAAACTGGTGCTGCGATTGCATTAATTGAAACGATGACAAAGCTCATCAGGTTTGCTGTCCTGACAGCGACATTATATATGCCAACCTGTGCGTTTCCATAATACATCCCCATGACAATCGTGGATGTCCATAGAGTCAATATATACATAATATTCACTGAAAAAAGGGGTAAGCTTGTCTTTACCAATTTTGAAGTTATATATTCGGGGGATACTGATTTCAATTCAGGTGTGGCCTGCCGCCATAAAAACATTGCTACGAATACGCCGCAATAAAACCCAATTACATAGAGTTTGATAATATGGCTGATATTATCAGAGATACCCGTAAGTAGAAATCCGACGAGTACAAACATCGGAACAAATATATTCTGAAGGAAGGCTGTTCTTCCAATTTTCTTTAGACCCCGGAACGCTTCCGCAATTAGTACTATTAAAGCAGATGGTAATATGAAAATCACCATAGCTCTTAAGGGTATAATTAATTCTGGCTTTTTAAAAACATCAATCGAGAAATATGGAATCAGCTTATACCAGGCGGTTGCAAGTAAAACTGCACCAGCGATTGTTATGATGAAGCTTTCAGCAAAGACTCCCTTTACAAGAGCCCACTTCCCGGTCGAAGAATATGCTGCGATAAACCTTACAATAGAGTTATCCAGACCAAATCTGCAGATATGAATAATAATCGCAGTCAGCGTGACGCTAAGAAAATAAACGCCGGAATTATTCACTCCGAGGCTTCTTGCAACATAAGCATTCACCGAAAAAACCAACACTGCACCAAAGGCCCTCAACAGAAATGCAGTTAAGGACCCTTTTATGAATTCACTGATCTGGGGGCTAATTCTCCCGAAGTACTCATCCATTAATGCAATCAATTTGATTTCAACGCCGAATAATTCTGTTTGAAAATGAAGTAGTACCACTCCTGGCAGCTCCGACAACGAAAAAATCAGGTAGAGTGACGGATTTATTTTGAAAAGAAATCTGCATGCAATATCAACATTCAGCTTATGGAAAAATTCTGTCCAAAAAAGAGATTGTCCAAAAATGCAGTCTTTTTTTCACCAATATCAGAAATATTGCCATTAAAATTATAATGCTCAATGCTGAAGTGACAGCAGCGCCCATCATACCGAAGCGGGGAATCAATAAGAAACTCAACAATAAGTTGATGACCACCACAATAATTGTTGCATTTCTGACCAGTTTTTCATTGGAACTCATCAAGAGTAAATACCCAACAGATCCTGTTGCAACATTAAAAAAATATCCAAGCGTAAGGACAAACAGAATGGGGGCACCTGTAATGAATTGTTCGCCGAAGATACCCATTATTGCTCCAGGAAAAACTAAAAAAACAAATAACACAGGTAGCGACATCACGATAATCATTTTAGTCACATTCCTGGCAGAGCGGCATAAAAGTGCCAAATCTCCACGATGATACAATTCGGCAAATTGAGGTGCAGCTATTGCGTTCAGAGATATTAACATGAAATTCATGAGCCCTGCAGTACGGGCAGCAACATTAAAAATTCCTACCTGATCATTTCCCCTGAAGATTCCCAAAACCAGAGTGGGGGACCACATGATTATCAGATTAAGTAAATTGACAAGGAACAATGGCCGGCTCATATTGATCAGCTTTGAGGAGATATAAATTGCTTTGATCCGCCGAAATTGATGGTTCGACATGAGCCAAAATACAATGGCGATTGCTGCTGAAAGCAGAGCCCCAAATGTAAAGAGTTCAATGATATTATCAATCTCACCACGAATCCCAAAGATAATGAAACTGCTGATGACTAGGGCAGGAGTAACAATGTTTTGCAAAATTGTCGAGCGGGCGATCTGTTTTAAACCTCTGAAGGCTTCGCCAACCATGACGACAAAGGTAGTTGGTATGATCAGCAACAACATCAAATTTAAAGGATGCAATATTTCAGGTTTCTTAAAGATCACTTCTGTCATCTTAGGGTAGATTAAATAGGCCAGAAGGGTAAGAATAGCTGTCCCGATAAGAGTTACCCCTATCCCCTCCCTGTACACTCCTTTGACTCTCGACCAGTCCCCGACAGAAGCATAGGAAGCGATATAGCGCACGATACTGCTATCCATGCCAAAGCGTCCAATATTTACAATGATCATGGTAATTGTAAAAGATAAAAAGTAGATACCAGCCTTCTCTGCCCCCAGTGATCTGGCGATAAAGGCATTCAGGCCGAAAATTAGCACCCCTCCTAAAAATTTAAAGAAGAAGGCTACGAAAGAACCACTCACCAGCTCTCTAAGCTGGGGGTTTAGACGCTGAAGGTACTTTTGCAGTTTTCCTGTCAATTTTTTTTATCCAATCAGGTTTAATCCCGATCCGGGGACTGAATGAGTTGTTTTTATCTGGGTCAAACTAACAGGTATAAATTTGTTGTGGTTCGTAAAGCAATTCGGTCAAGAATTTTTATCAGAAGTTGCAGCTTCATCCTCTGAAAAAGTGAACCTGAAAAGCAGCAGGATCAAACTCAAAAGAAATCCGGACAAGAGACTTACGGCAACAATTAAAATCCTTTTGGGCTTGGCAATCTCCACAGAAGCTTCTGCAGAATCCAAAATATTAATCACTGCAGCCTCCTTCAATTCATCGATGCTGGCCAATTCATATTGCTGGCGAAGGGTGATATAGACTTCCTGGTTGACTTCAACGTCTCTCAAGAGTCTCCCGCGTATTAATTGCAAGTCTGGTGTGTCCAGTGCGATGGGATGATTCTTTCTGAAATCTGTCAGTTTATCTTCAGAGGCAGCCAGTTCAATTTTTGACTCATCGAGACGGTCTTCAACAAATATACGATATTTCCTGGAAATAGCTCCCTGTTTTTCATGAATATAGTCCTTGATATATTGGGCGATAAAATTCCCGATATCAGCTGCGAGCTCCGGTTCCTCAATCAAAACTTTGATTACTGTTAAACCGGAATCTTCTTCTTTAACCTTGATGAGATCGCTTATTTCTTCAAGAGCAGCTTCAATATATTTTTTATGTGGATCCGTTTTACGATGAGGCAGTATGCTGCCGATGATTTTCTTTATTCTGTGTGTTATTTTGTCCGGATTATTAATATCCCAGTAAGTAATTAGGTCAACAGGAGCAGCAAATCTCCCGGTCTCCCATTGCTTGAGTATGAGTGCTTTCTGAAGCATGCGACTTTCTACAATATCCGGAATGTAAAATGTCACCGCTCCAGATCCTTCAATATTCAAACCGACGGCTGAGGCAATCCCTTGAATATCACCAAAAGGAGAGCTGGAAGAACTCTGATCCAATGTCGGGTAAATCGATACATAGGATTGATAATAAGGTGTGGCAAAAATACAATAAAGGACCGCCACGAGGACAAAGACCGATGTGAACCAGCCTACAAATATTTTATTCTCTTTCAGGAAGGCATATAACTTGACCAGATTAATCTCATCACTCTGTTGATAGGTATTTTGACTCATTTGATTCCTCATCTGAGTATTGCGGTTTGAATAACGATAATTACAGCTGCCATCTGGCCTCCTATGGCCATAATATCTTTAAAGCGTTCCCATTTATTGTACTCCAGTTTTTCAGCAATGAAAATCACATCACCGTTTTCAATCTGGATATTCGGCCTAATGGGGATACGCTGGCCGGTACTGTTCTTGAGAATGTACTTTTTCCTGGTAGCTGTAGAGGTTACTCCACCCGCCTGGTTAATATAATCGGAATACGTGTAACCCGCAATCAGCGGATATCTGCCGGGATGCAATACACCTCCCAATACTTCAACATATTCCTGCAGTGCAGGGATAGACACGATATCTTCTCTCTGAAGGGGAAAATCCATGAGTGATTGTGTAAAGTTCCCGGAAGCGGATGATATCTGACCCTTGGTAGTTCGAGACCTTGCTTTTAGGTAGGATTTTTCTGCATCGCTAAGATCTTCATAGGGAATCAGCATGATGCGTTTAATCTCCGGATCGACCAGTTCAGAAATATATTTATTATTGACGGTAATCTTCGATTGATCAGCTCTCGCCGAAAAACTACCAGCCCTATCAATGATCTCTCTGATAGTGGTTTTCCCCACATCAATCGAGTATCTGCCTGGGAATTTGACTTCGCCCTCGATGGTAACCAAGTCCTGACGTTTGTAGTCTCGTTTCAAACGCACAACGATATGATCCTCTGGTGCCAGGGTTGTGTTTGAGGCCGCTTCAAAGTCGGAGATATTCAGAATCACCTTGTCTGTGTCATTTACAAAGCGTGTGATTTCTATTTTGCGGGGATCAGCGTTCGGAGTAAATCCACCGGCTAATTTAATCAGGTCAGCAAGACTTTCGTTTTGGACAAATTCATAGCTGCCGGGAGCCAGGACACCTCCATAAAGCCCAACTTCTTCTGTCTTCGGGGCAATCTCAATGACATCCCCCATCTGAACCAGAGGATTTTTTTCAATATCTCCAAACATTTTGTAGCTCAGCAAATCCACATGATAAGCGTCTTCATTACGAATAAGCTTGATATTTCTGGAGGAAAGAGATCCTCGGTCAATATCTTCGCCAAGGTTATCGAATACATCGGATACTCTGGTTAGGGGGCTTACTTTAACAAAACCTGGGCTTTGCAACGTCCCAATCACGAGTACTTTAAACTGTCTGATAGACATGAGTGTCAGGTAAACAGAGGCAGATTGATATTTATTCAAACAAGCCCTGCGAATCAATGTGATGGCTTGTCTGAGTTTCAAATGATCAACCGAAACCGTCCCGATAGCGGGGATCAGGACTTCACCGGTTGGTGAAACCAGTAGCGAATAGGTGAAGACTCCATCGGCGGATATTAGGTTCATAGCGAGTACATCCCCTGGTCCAACGATATAGGTATCCGGATCGATTGTAGCTTCCAGCGCGATAGTATTCAAGGCTGAAAAGGGTTCTGACGTTTCATCAACAACGGGTTGCGTTTCTTCGTCGAAGTTAGGTAATAAATCACGGAAGGACCTCGATGTATGGACTTGAGCTATACCAATCGTCATTATTGACAAGAAAATCAGTATTTTATTGATCATAGAATTCCTTTATTCAAAGATATCTGCAATAGACAATGTTGGTAATAATGCATCTTTTGATGAGATAATCGGTTCCTCACAGGGCCAGTCAATTCCAATTTCCGGATCATTCCAAATAATTCCCCGATCGCTTTCAGGATGATATACCTCTGTGCATTTATAGATCACTTCTGTCCTATCGGATAAAGAACAGTATCCGTGAGCAAAACCTGCTGGAATATACATCTGATAGTTATTGTCTGCCGATAAGGTTGCACCAATCCATTTCCCATAAGACCTTGAATTCCGCCTGATATCGACAGCGACATCAAATACGCTTCCGGAGACAACCCGCACAAGTTTTCCCTGCGGATGCTGAAGCTGATAATGCAAGCCCCGAATGACATTTTTAACGGACGAGGCATGGTTATCCTGTACAAATTGCACTTTAATTCCGGCTTCAGCGAATTTATTTTGGTGATATGTCTCCATAAAACTTCCCCGTTGATCTTTAAAGACCCGGGGTTTGATCAGGATAACATCAGGTATCTCTGTAGGTAGAAATTTCATCTTTCTAATATATTTTCGAGATATTCACGGTACGAGTTTCTCGGATAGGTTCCCAAAAGATGGCGAAACTGTTCCTCATTAATGAATTTTTTAGACAATGCAATCTCCTCAATACAACCAATTTTTAATCCCTGTCGGGTTTCAATCGTCTCAATGAAAGCTCCTGCCTCCAACAGACTTTTATGAGTACCGGTATCCAGCCAAGCTGTACCGCGTCCCAACACTTTAACCCGTAAATTATTTTCTTTCAGATATGCCAAATTTACATCTGTTATCTCCAGCTCACCACGCGCAGAGGGTGTGATACTTTTAGCTACTTCAACGACATTCTTATCATAGACATAAAGACCGGGCACTGCATAGTTTGATTTGGGTACAGCAGGTTTTTCTTCTATCGACAGGATATTGCCTCTTTTGTCAAATTCGACAACCCCATAGCGCTCGGGATCGTTTACCCAATAGCCAAAAACCATTGCTCCGGATAAATTTTTCATTTCCACCACAAGACGTTCCATATAACCTGATCCGTAAAACAAATTATCTCCCAGGATCAGTGTCACGCTGGCATTGCCGATAAACTCATCACCTATCAGAAAAGCCTGGGCGATTCCTTTGGGTTCGGGCTGTATGGCATAGGATAAGGACAGACCAAGACGATTTCCATCTCCCAGAAGATCCTGGAATTTTGGAGTATCCTCCGGGGTCGAAATCAGCAGAATTTCCTTTATCCCCATTAACATGAGTGTTGACAAGGGATAATATATCATGGGTTTATCATAAACCGGCATAAGCTGTTTTGAAACAATTTGGGTGAGTGGGTAGAGCCTCGTCCCGGACCCTCCAGCTAATATTATTCCTTTCATGAAACTCCTTTCCCGAGCCGCTGCTGTTGATATTTGTTTTGCTGTATGTTTTTCCACCAAATTTGATTATCAAGATACCATTTGATCGTTTTTTCCATGCCCGTAGCAAAGGATTCCCTGGGTTTCCAGTTTAATTCGGACCTAATCTTCGAGGCATCAATCGCATAGCGCAAATCATGACCCGGACGGTCGTTCACAAAAGTTATCAGTTCAGTGTATGAGCTGATCCCTGAAGGCGGTTGCAGTTTATCCAAAATTTTACAAATTGATTCCACAACTTCAAGGTTAGTTTTTTCAGTATTTCCACCGATATTATAGGTCTCACCCGTTCTTCCCTGTTCCAAAACCCGATACAGTGCATCACAATGATCTTCGACATAAAGCCAATCCCTGATGTTCGCGCCTTTGCCATACACCGGTAATGGTTTTTGACGAATACAATTCAGTATCATTAGAGGGATGAGTTTTTCAGGGAATTGGTTGGGACCGTAGTTATTTGAACAGTTCGTAATTAAAACCGGCAGACCATAGGTATGATGCCAGGCACGGACCAGGTGATCTGAAGCAGCTTTTGAAGCGGAATAGGGTGAGCGCGGGTCGTAAGCTGTGGCCTCGGTGAAAAAACCATTTTCTCCCAATGAACCAAAAACCTCATCGGTTGACACATGCAGCAGTCTGAACTTACGACGCTCTTGACTATCGATATGAGTGTAATAGCTCCGTGCCGCCTCTAAAAGCGTAAAGGTGCCCTGGATATTGGTGCGGATAAATTCAGCTGGACCATCAATTGATCGATCTACATGAGATTCAGCGGCAAAATGAACGATAGCATCCGGTTGAAATTCCTGCAGAGTGACCGACAATTTTTCGGGATCGGCGATATCCCCCAACACAAATCCATACTGTGATTCATGTTCAACAGCTTGCAGAGTTTCAAGATTCCCGGCATAGGTTAGCTTGTCATAATTTAAAATCGTATTTTGAGTTTCACTGACCTGTTTGAGTATGAAATTGGAACCGATAAATCCGGCTCCCCCTGTAACAAATATTTTCATTTTGACCAAATTAAATTAAGCATAATTATTTTATAGCAACCCGTTCCTTTTTCTTATCCACCATTCAATTCCTAAAAGTAAAATCAGTGCTGCCCAGAATTTTTGAAATGAGATGGCACTAATTTGAAAATTATAGTCACTTTGCACAGGAGTAATTTTCACAGAATTTAACATAGAATCCAATGCGTTAATCCTGTAAATAGCCCCCTTTGTTGACTCAGCAATATGTTCCAAACCAATATAATTGGGGGCGGTTACTCGATTCTCCACCTTAATATTCCTGACAGAAAAATGCGTGCTGTCTGTTGTGCTTCTCTCACCATTATTCCAACTGATGAGACTACTGGCTGTCCAGTGACCCGCAGTTTTCGGCACGGCGATGGTACTGAAAAAACCTTTCGTTTCATCATATTTAGCAGGCAATAAATCAGATTGGCCAGTGTCTGTATTTTCAAGTTTTACCTGTACAAGAGCAGGGGTCGTCTGCAGAAGGTTGTTGACCCTTATCTCGACAATAACCCTGTCACCAAAATCATAGGCCTGATTCTCCGTGGATATCCCTGCGACCGAATTATCAGAGAGAAGTTCAAGCAGGAGTAATTTTTCAACCAATGCACTGAGTGAATTCTCCTTCAATGTCATACTGCTTTTTAAACTGCTTGCAGCGAGGTCTGGCATGAAGAACCCTGTAAAAGTGAACCCTGATTGTTTCTGGATAACTGCAGATTTCCCATCAGAATATTCAAGCAAATTCCCCGTAGTGGATGTCCAGGTTATGTTGCGCCGCTGGGGAGGTATTTTGTCAACACCGGATAAATCAATGAAGCTCAATCCATTTGAGGAGGCCTGCAGAGCTAGTTTTGTAGATGAAGTTCTTCTCTTGAATTCAAGTTGGAATTGATTTGCCAGTAAGTTTCCAGAATGCATATCAGAGGCAGGACCTTCAAAATAAAATAGAGGGATATTCTCATCCGTACAGTATTTGATGATTTTGTTAAAAAGGGTTCTGTCCGAAAGGGATTCAGGGAAATCATCTAAAACGATTATAGACGGAGCATTGCTGATCCCCTTTTCAGGAGGACTGTTCCAGGAAAATCCATCCGTTCTAAAATAGTGGTCTATTATTACGCGCGGCAATGCTGCCATTCGATTTTTAAGAAATCCGCTATTGAAGGACAGACTCCCGGACAGCAGAATCAGGTGTTCATTTTTTGACTGAATATCTACATGAAAGGGAAAGTGATTATTCGTAAGTTTTTTTTCTGTCACAGATGGAATGATATCAACTGAAAGATTATCTGTGAGATCATCAGACGGAACCGAAAATGAAATTTTATTAAACCCCTCTCCAATACCCTGCTCAATCATTTTATGGGCTATTGTTCGGCCATTGGAGTCTCGTATTTCAATTTTTGTGGAAGTTGTTTGATCCAGCGAATAGGACAGAGATACTTCCAAATTCAGCGAATCTCCCTTGATAATAGATTGAGGATGCCGCACGCTCTGGATGCTGATATCGGTTCCCTTTTCCTGCTCACCAAATACCAGAATGTTAACCGGTCCACATCCCTCAAATGACAGCGACCCGGGGGCCATTCCGGTAGTAGCAATTCCATCGGAGAGGATAAAATTATAATCTGCTCCAACACTTTTCATTTTATCAGGCAGATGGGTAAACTCTGTCCGCTCATCACTCAATATTAGGGGTCCATCAATAGAAATAGGCCTGATGATTTTACCAAATCCATAGTAGTTCGGAACCCCGTTTTGTTTCTTAATGGTTCGATCGAGCCTATTCAGTATTTTGCTGATGTCAGTATTCTCACTCAAAGAATCTGACTGCATGCTGCTGGAGAAATCGGTAAAAATGGCAATCTCCGGATCTCGCTGCTTTCGACTCCTCCACTGCAGGTAGGGATCCACCAAAAGGAATAATAAAATGATGATTACAACTGTGCGGCATAAAAATAGAACTGAGCGTGAACCCCGATTTTTACCGCGAATCAGGGTTCGATATTGGATGAGCAACAATAGCAAGCTTACACCAAAAAAGAGGAAAAGTACAATACTTCCCTGTACGTGAAGAACCGGCATGTTTAATTACCCAGTGAAAGGTTTGGATTTGGCTTTAGATTCAAGCTTGATATCTCCCCGTTGCGAATTCGTTCATATCCTGCAAAAGCTATCATGGCGGCATTGTCTGTGCAATAATCGATTGCAGGAAAATATATTTGTGAGTCTAACGCTGCGGCGATGGACTTTGATTTTTCTCTGAATCTCAAATTGGCCGCAACTCCACCAGCTACTGTTACTCGTTTAATCCCGCTGAATAGAATGGCTCGTTTTAATTTATCAAATAAAGTATCAATGATGACTTCCTGATAACTGGCACACAAATGCGAGAGATCCGTCTGAATTTCAGAATCACTCATGGATTTGCATTGATACAACAAAGCGGTCTTTATACCACTGAATGAAAAATCAAGTTCCGCAGATTTTACAACAGGTATCGTGAAGTGATATTTCGAGGGTTCACCACCTGCGGCAAATTTCTCAATTTCTGGTCCTCCCGGATATCCCAAACCCAGGATTCTGGCGCCTTTGTCGAATGCCTCCCCTGCAGCATCGTCACGCGTCCCACCCAAAAAGGAATATTCTCCGAATTTCAGTACTTTCCAGATTTGGGTATGGCCCCCAGATACCAGCAGACAAAGAAAGGGATAGTTGAATTCAGGATTTGCAATGAGATTGGCATAGAGATGACCTTCGAGATGATTTATCCCCAGGAAAGGTATCTTAAGACCAATCGAGAGTCCTTTTGCAAAATTGAGTCCCACCAGCAAAGCTCCCATGAGGCCTGCGCCGTAGGTCACTGAAATCGCATCCAGTTGATCTAGCGTGATCCCTGCATCACTGACAGCTGCTTCGGTAACATCTGCAATCTGGGTTTCATGTTCCCTTGAGGCAAGTTCCGGAACGACGCCACCATATTTTGAGTGAACCAATTGTGATAAAACCACATTGCTGAGCAGGATGCCATCCTTAACAATCGCAGCGGATGTCTCATCACAAGATGTTTCAAGCCCTAGAATTATCATCTGTACCTGGTGTTATATTTTGGAAAACAGGGTTCAGAAAAATACAAAGGGGTCAAGCGAATTAACCGTTGACCCCTTTGATCTTTATTTCACCTTACCGTCTGTCAGGCCTAATCTTCTGGGTCTGTTTTTTTGGCTCCGGACAGCTGATCCAGGATATCCTGTGGAATCACCAATTTGTCACTTGCCGGCTCATTTACGATTTTGATTCTCTTGGGTTTGGGCTTTGGTTTTGCTCTTTCTCTTTCTGGTGATTCTTCCGATTCACCTTTGGGCAAATCCATCATCAGGATGACCTTCTTGTACTCCTGATCGACTTCCTGCACCGTTACTTCAACCTCGTCACCGGGTTTATAGGTGTTCTTGATTTTCTGACGCTCATGTTTTGCAATACGCTTCAGTGGTACAATACCTTCAAGATCATGTTCCAGTTCGAAGATAATCCCTTTATCAAGTACCAATATGACTTTGCCCTTTACGATGGTCCCAGCGGTAAAAATGGTCTTCAACTCGGGCCATGGGTCACTTTCAACCTGTTTAATTCCAAGTGAAAGACGTCGATTTTCGCGGGAAACATCCAATATTTTAACCTGGATTTCCTGACCCTTGGTCAGAAGATCGCGGGGATGTCTAACATTTTTAACCCAGGACATGTCAGATATATGAACAAGACCGTCGATACCCTCTTCGAGTTCTACGAAAGCACCAAACTGGGTCAGGTTACGGACAATCCCACCATGAATTGAATCTATAGGATACTTCTTCTCGATGTCATCCCAGGGATTTGTTGTAAGCTGTTTGATCCCAAGGGATATTTTTTTCTCTTCGGGATCGATACTTAGAACTTTTACATTGACCTCATCACCCAGTTTGAACAATTCGTTCGGGTGGCGAATATGACGAGTCCAGGACATTTCTGAAATATGGATCAATCCTTCAATACCCTTCTCGAGTTCCACGAAGACACCATATTTCATCATATTGACGATAGTACCGGTGAGTTCGGTCCCAACAGCATATTTATCCTCGGCATTTTCCCAAGGCTGTGGCTGAAGCTGTTTCATCCCAAGGGAAACATGAGCTTTTTCCACATCGTAATCAATTACTTTAACAGTGACCTGCTGATCAATATCGAGTAATTCTGACGGGTGATTGATACGACCCCAGGAGATATCCGTCAAGTGGAGCAATCCATCGATACCGCCAAGATCTACGAAAGCACCAAAGTCAGTAATATTTTTAACTGTCCCTTCCAGCACCATACCGACTTCTAGTTGTGCGATTATTTCGCGGCGTTTTTCTTTAATGTCGGTTTCGAGCAGGACTTTTCGTGAAAGGACAACATTTTTACGGAGCTCATTGAATTTAACAATTTTAAATTCGTATTCCTTGCCCACATGATCATCAAAATCCGTTACGGGTCTGACATCAATCTGCGAACCCGGCAGGAAAGCCAATACAGAATCAACATCTACTATCATACCACCCTTGATCCGACGAATGATTGTCCCAAAAACTGTTTTCTCTGTTTCGTAAAACTCTCTTAATTCATTCCAGCGTTTAAGGAAGTCTGCTTTTTCCTTCGAAAGGATAAATTGCCCTTTTCGGTTTTCAAAGCTGACGATGAGAACCTCGATTTCATCACCTAATTCGGGAACCGTGGTAAATTCAGAGCGGTGGACCAATCCTTCAGATTTGAAGCCAATATCGATAAAGACTTCCCTGTCGGTTAGGTTTACGACTCTTCCACTAACAACCTGTCCCTCCTGGATGTCTGAAAATGATTTTTCATACATTGCCTCGAGAGCTTCATCAATGACGGAATCTTCATCCTCATTTTCTGAATATTGTTCAATCTCATCCGATGTGATGGTTTTGGGAGACAGCAGAGCCGGGTCGAGATAATTAATCAACACCGGTTCGGGTTTAATTTCGGGCTCTTCTTCTGCGGCAGGCTGTGATTCATCTACTGAGGCTATTTCTGGTTCATCTTCATCATCACCCTCTATCACTTCAACTTTTACAACATTTGCTTCTTCAGTTTCTGCTTCAGCATCGGCAGTGACTTCAGCAGCAGATTCTACGGCTTCATTCTCATCGGATGCGGTTGCTTCAGGCTCTGGTTCATCCACTGTTGTATCTACGGGTTGAGATAACACTTCGGTTGGGATTTCTTCAATGTCTGAATCCCCTGTTTCTTTGGGTTCTGAGTCTGTGGTGAGATTGTCCTCAATTGGTTCAATCGGGGTTACTTTCCCCTCTACAGTCTCTGATTTTTCCTCGGCTTGAGGTATTTTTTCTGTATCGCTCATTCGTTACGAATAGCTCCTATGGTTTGGTTTAGTGTTATTAATTAACTTTGGATGATCTCAATAATTTTCTTTACCTGCTCATCTATTGTTAGAGCGGTGGTATCGATAACGATCGCATCATCGGCTTTCATGAGTGGTGAATGTTCCCTGGTTGAGTCTGTTTCGTCTCGTCGGATGAGATCTTTCAGAACAGACTCGTAGGAACACTCCTCTCCTTTTCCAAGCATTTCGAGATAACGGCGCTGACTTCTCACTTTCACATCAGCAACAATAAATATTTTAAAGTCCGCTTGAGGGAATACCCTAGTACCGATATCTCTTCCTTCCATGACCACATCATGGTTTTTTGATAATTCTCTTTGCAGATCGACCATCTTATCACGGACGGTCGGGATTGCACTTACTTCACTCACGAATTTAGTAACAGATTCCTCTCTGATTCGTTCAGAGACATCCCTTTTATTCAATAATAGTTTTCCATCTGTCATTAATTGCAGATTAATGCTACGCAGGGATGTGAAAATTTGAGTTGGATTATTAAGCGGAATTTTATTTTCTAAGAAGTACAAGGTT
The DNA here is from genome assembly GCA_964543505.1 of uncultured bacterium. Lineage (GTDB taxonomy): Bacteria > Fidelibacterota > Marinisomatia > SCGC-AAA003-L08 > JACNLC01 > JAADGM01. The sequence continues at coordinate 18,060 of CAZIYQ010000009.1, forward strand.
ACTGCACGATACATGGCGCCGGTATCTATATGCAAATAATTCAATTTTTTAGCAACTAACTTTGCCGTCGTTGATTTGCCGGATGCGGACGGACCATCGATCGCAATTATCATTTTGTCAAAAATCTCCTAAATAAAGGCGTGAAATTTAATATTTTTATTGAAGTATATTCAAATTAATAAAAGTTTCAATTCACTTTTTGATAATTTGCGGAATTTGCCCGGTTTAAGATTATCCGCACTGATACCGGCAAATGACACCCGGTGCAATTTCTGTACCCTTGATCCCATCGCCGTAAAGAGCCTTTTTATCTCACGATTCTTCCCTTCAGTCAGTGTCACTTCCCAGATGTTTCGGTGATTTTCATGTGTTATTTTCCTGATCACCCCTTTGGCTATCGATCCATCCTCAAGACGCAGCCCCTTTGAGAATTGTCTTTGTTTTTCAGCAGGAATATCATCTTTTGACATGACAATATACACTTTTTTAATCCCAAACTTTGGATGTGTCAATTTATAAGCCAGATCTCCGTCGTTAGTCGCTAACAGAGCACCTGTTGTGTCACGGTCAAGCCGACCAATGGTAAATAGTCTTTCTGCTTTGGGCAATAAATCGAGAACAGTTTTACGGTTATGCGTATCAATAGATGTGGATACGACGCCCTCAGGTTTATTGAGTAAATAGACTACTTTTTCTGTGGAAACTTCCAGTACTCTATTCTTATACTGGACGATATCCTCCTCACCAATATCGGTGGAGAAACCCAGCGTCACCTTCCCATTGACTTTTATCAATCCGGCTCTAATGAAGTCATCACATTTTCTACGGCTCGCAAGCCCGGCCTGAGCCAGATACTTATTCAGTCTCATTGCCTGTCCCCTCTATTTGAGTATTTTTGTCAATCAGCTGACCAAGTTCTGTTAATTTTGGCAGATCACTGATATCATTCAGGCCGAAGGCTTTCAGAAATTCCTGGGTAGTGCCGTAGAGCAGCGCCCGGCCAATCCCCTCATCCCGGCCCTTGATGGTGATCAGTTCCCGCTCAAGGAGTGAATGAATGACACTGTCACACCCCACTCCCCTGATACTTTCAATTTCAACTTTACTAATGGGTTGTTTATAGGCTACGATAGCCAAAGCCTCCAAAGCGGCATTACTTAATTTTAAGCGATGTGATTTTGTAAACAATCTTTGAAGATAAATATGATATTCCGGATGAGTCAGGATCTGGTAACCATTAGCAATTTTCCCAATATGAAGAGCTTTCCCGGCTGCTGCATATTCAGCATTCAACTGTTCAACGATATCTTGCAGATTAACATCTTCCTCAATGATCTGATTGAGTCTGATCTGAGTTAGCGGTTCGGGAGTGGCAAAGAGTAAGGCTTCAACAATATTTTTCAATGTCATCTTGCTTTCATTCTGTGAGTAAGAAGCTTCTGCACTTGAGTAAATTCTACTTCCTTTTTTAGATGCCCCAGCCCAGTTTGGAAGTCTATAATATTGTGGGCCATCATGCAAGTCCTGACAGCAATATTTCTCCGAAGGGAGCATCCTGACGTAGGCTTATTTCATGATTTCGCAACAATTCCAAAATGGCCAGAAAAGTTGCGATGATCTTTAATTTCGAACCCAGCACTGAGATGAGTTCCGTAAATCTGAATTGCTGCACCTCCTGTAATTTTTCACGGATGAAAACTATTTGCTGCTCTACATTCACCGCTTCATGTTGGATTTCAAGACCGGTAGATTTTGGTAAATTATCCAAAACCTTTTTATAAACAGCAAGCAAATCAAACAGAGAAACGTTCCTCAAATACGGTGATGTCTTCTCCTTCTGACCTACATAGGATGATTCCGTCCCTCGTGGCCATTTACGGGAATGTTCGTCATGAATCTCCCAAATCGTTTTTGCCGACTCCTTGAATTGTTTATATTCCAGCAGACGGTTTACCAGGTCAGTGCGGGGGTCTTCAAAGTTTTCATCTTGAACCATTTCGCGTGGCAACAGCATCTTTGTTTTAATTTGCATCAGCATGGCTGCCAGAACGATGAATTCCCCTGCTACCCTGATATTCAGCATTTTCATAAGATCGATGTACTCAGAATATTCTACGATAATCTTTGCAATCGGAATATCATAAATATTTATTTTATCCCGCTGAATAAAAAATAGCAGTAAATCCAGAGGACCTTCAAAATTTGCCAGTTGTACACGATAATTCATAATCTGTTTGCTGATCAGAGTAGCCGGTAATCCCCGCCCTTAAATACCACTTTCAGGATACTCATGGAATACTTCCGGTGATAACTCCCACCCCGTTGACTTGCAAATAAGGGTTATATCCAGCCATGATAGTGTTAAGAAGTCTTGGAAAATTCACCTTTACGATACCAAATTGCCTACGCCAGCCTTAATAATACGCATCTAAAATACACCATATCATCGGGATCAATTTACGGTCTATTATGGAAGTGTTCAAAACCGGAATAGTATGGCCAACAGGGGTTTTTAAAATCATGAGATAACACCCTCATGATGAGAATGAACTACTCCTCCGCAAGCGGCGGTGAATTAACCAAATCGTCACGTCCGGTGTAGTCCGGCAATTCCTGGACATAAACGGATTAAAGGTGTATCTGATGTATTTACAGGCTGCCATTAACTGAACGGAAACAGCTTGTCATCCTTACCGTCAATGAAAGTTGAACCCAGTTCAGATTCAAATATTCCCCAATAATCTGGTCTGCTGGTTGATGAAGTGCGCAGCTGTGATTCAATATATTCTCCAGTCGACTGTCGAACAGACCGAATGTTTCAAAAACCTTTTTAGCCACATGAATCAACGTACTTTTTCAGTTGATGAAGACAAAGTAATTTTATACGCTTTTAATATATTACAATACCATATGTAATACTATATTGGTATTTGGGGTGACAATGAACTGATAAATTATTTATCGTTATCTTCAGCCGGTGGAATCATTTGAGGAATTACTCTTATATGCAGATCATTCACATATTGCGCAATTTGCTGAAGGTTTTCCTGCGGCCAAGGTTCATAGCCTGAATCCGACCCAATGCCATGAAATGCCAGAATTAAATAACCTCCTTCTTCAAGAATATATTGATTAATGCAGTCAATAACTTCACCAACAGAGGTATCGCTATAAACACTTTTTCTATAGAGCCAAAATGGATTTTCAAGAGGCAGAGTGTTAAAATATATTTGCCCCGGACCATAACCGGCAGAAACTGTTGTATAATAATTGGATGCCAGTTCAGCTCTCTCTTGATTCCAGTCATTATGTGGAACGACGAAGGAGTTAATAGATAACCCCATACTCTCCAATTCAATTTTAGATTGTTCTAATTCCCTCTCAACAGAGTCGGAACGTATGGTGTAATTCCCGGGCGACGATCCTCCTGCCAAATAAATATAAATGTGGTCTTCCTCATCACTGAAATAATAACTATCGGGAATATTCACAATCGAATCCAACGATTCCGATTCTATTAGAAGGCTGTCGTTTTTCAGTATAAAAGGAAGCTGTTCATAGGTATATTCGCATCGATACACATTCTCCAGGCTCTCAACCTGCTCCCAGCCAGAGAGAATTTCGTCTTCATATCTTTGTGGGATCTGGCTGAATTTCGGATGTGTACTACTATGGGAGTTGATTTGCCAACCCCTGGATTGCAAATCTAATAATTGTTCTATATCCATGTGAATTTCATAGCCAGTCAAAAGGGTTCGCGTATAAACATTTGCCGAGCCAACTTGTTGGAATGATTCCAAAACCGGTAAGGCGTTATCATACACGGATCTCATCCCATCATCAAAAGAATATGTTAAATAGCCATCGGGATGAATGTAGTCAATGACTGTAATAAATAAAGAATCAGCCAATGAAACAATTTCATTACTAACTACAATCTCTATTCCATAAGTGCCTATAATATCAGGAGCTGTCCAAATTACATCGGATGAAAGTTGTGAACTAAATGTTCCGAGCTCTGCCGACCAATAATATGAAATTGAAGTATCTTGCGGCACATTAGTAACGCAAATCAATTGGGAATTTCCCCGGGGATGTACAGTATCAGGGTAAGCCTCTGTGTATAATATCTCGAGTGGCTGTTGAGCAGATACGGGGCTTTCCCCTGAACAGCGAAGGATTATTAAGGCTGAAATAATAATTAAAGAGAAGCTTTTATTCATGATACTAACCTATCTAAAAACATTATGAAAAATTAAACTTTTCAGTCATCATTAGGGAATGTGTCTTTTGTGCAAATAAAATAGTATATAATTAATGTGATAGCTAAAGCACAACCATAGATATTCGGAAATTCTTTGTATAATTGCTCGTCACCTGCATATCTGATATGGTTTATGGTATGTCATATTATCGGGATCAATTTACGGTCTATTTTGCAAGTGTTCAAAACCGGAAAAGATGTTGCTTAACCTTAATTATTATACAATTTATAAGAGATTACTCCTTTATTGCAACATCATATATAATATTAATTAGCAGGGCCTCAAATCATTTCACAAATGTTTATTTTCCCTAAAACCTGAATAAATGATTAATTAAACTTATCCTAAAATACCTTTTTTTCGTAAATCATCAATCAGAGTACCAAGAACATCAGCTAATTCTCCTATTGAAGTATTTGTAGCATCATACGTTCTATCTACTGAAGCATTATTAATAGAATAATTTACGTGGTCATGGTATTTTCTTGATATTTCTAACCATTTTCCCATTATTGCATCCCATCTCAAAGTTAGTTGACATTTTGTTGATGTCATTTCAAAATCAAGCCCGTTGTTTAACATTATATTACCAATACCATCAACAACTTTAACCATATGAATATCATCTGATAGTAATAGTGAAATGATTTGCCCATGTACGAGCGTCTTAACATCATTAGTACCATTTGTAGCATTAACACCAGGTCCATAAATGTGAGTAAGACTTGTTGGTTGGTCAGAAGATTGAGTTGTTAAATATAAAATGCCTCTATACGCCCAGGCTGCTCCTCCAGTGATAGTGATTTCTAGTTTTTCTGTATTAATTGGATTTGTGTAGTTAATAAACGTATTTGTACTATCAATATTATATTGTTTTATTAACTTTGTTTCATTACCGGATGGTTGAAAAGTGACTGCATTTGTTGTTATTTGACCTTGACTTGTCCAAAATGAATTATTTGATATTGTTAACCCAAAACAATTTTCTATTAAAATGGCATCACTAGTGTTATAGTTAGAAGCAAAGTTATTCCCAACTATAACATGGGAACGACTATATATACCAGTCAATTTAATATGCGGATCACCATTTTCAAAATCACAATTAGCAATGTATAAGTCTTTAACATTTTCTGCATGTAGAATTGTACAATTATTATTTGGTAGGGCGTCTACATGATTTAACCCACATCCTATAAGACGTAATCGATTGGTTCTTACATTCATATTATGGTTATTATTATAATATTTTTTTACCTCAAAATTTGGATAAATACCGGAAGAACCACCATTGTTGGTAATAAATGTATTAATAAAAGAAATTTCAATATTTTTCCCATTAAGAGACACGCCAGATTTTATACAATTTTGTATTGTTGAATCATATACTCGAAGATTTTGAATAAACCCATTTAAAGATGAAGAATATGGCCCAAAAGTATAAATACCATATTGACCACATCCATCAATTTTCACCCGATATATATGCACGTCATTTATGAACCAGTTTTCAGTAGTGCTTAATCTAATACCATCCTGATGATCATATGATGTATTACCATCAATAGAAAAATCTTGAAGCAATAATTGAACTGCTGAGTCATTTGTTGGATCAGTATAAAAAACGGGATTATTAGAGGCAGGAATGAAATTAGTAAAACTTGAACCAGCACCAATAATTGCATTACCTCTCCTTAGTAATATATTCCCAAATTTATATTTCCCAGGTGGAAAATATAATCCTAATGAATTACTAATTTGCTGAGCATTAACCGCATTTTGTACTTCAGTTGTATAGTCTGTTATACCAGAATTTGGATTAAAATCGTTTGGTAAAAAATCAGTGATAAAAATCATATCATTTAATCTTGAGTTAATATAACGTGGATTTGATTGGTTATCACTTTGCTTAAACCCAACATTTATTTTATCAACCCTCCATATTTCATTTGCACTCATAGAATCCATTAATACAAAACAATACGGCTCGGGTTTAAGCCAAAGATCACAAGATCCATTAGAATCAAGAGTTATTGGGTTGTGATTGAGTGTTTTATTATCATCAGAGTAAGATTCCAAAGGAATAGAAGTTCCGGCTTTATAAGTATATAGTTTACATCTAGCTGCTGGGTTTCCACTATTGTCATAAAATTTCTGCTTTGGGGTCGGAGTAAGTAAAGCCATTTTATAATTCCTTATTTATATTAAATGTTACAAATATTAACTACAGATAATTTACTATAATCGTCATATATATTACAACCTTGAGTCCGAGCTTATCAGCGGGGGTATGGTACAAAGCCCACTTTCCGATAGACCTTCGTAAGCGTCTTTTGGGCGAGATACCGGGCAGTATCAGCGCCGCTTTTCAGCAGGGCCTGCAAATGTGCTTTATCCTGCATTAATTCCGCATACCGTTTCTGAACGGGTTTGAGAAATTCCACCAGTAAATCGCTCAGTTCCGCTTTAAATTCCGAGTACAGTTTTCCTGCGAACAGGGTTTCAATCTCCTCAGGAGAGAGGTTCGAGATGCTGGCATAAATATTGAGCAGATTATAGATACCCGGTCGTTCCTCATCGAACCGAATTTCCGAGCCGGAATCAGTCACGGCACGTTTGATCTTCCGGACGATCACATCCGGCGGGTCCAGCAGGGCTATTAAATTGTTCAGGTTCTCATCTGACTTTGACATTTTACATTCCGGTGCCTGCAGGCTCATGATCCGCGCACCGACTTTAGGGATGAGACTGTCAGGAACGATGAAGGTCTCTGTATAGCGCGTATTGAAGCGCTGGGCAATATTCCTGGCCAGTTCCAGATGCTGCTTTTGATCATGACCGACTGGCACGAGGTCCGCCTGATAGATCAGTATATCTGCAGCCATGAGTACGGGATAGGTAAACAATCCGGCGTTGATATTGTCCTCATGTTTCCCTGCTTTGTCTTTAAACTGGGTCATGCGGTTGAGCTCTCCCATATAGGTGAGCGTATTCAGAATCCAATTCAGCTCAGCATGCTGGGGCACGTGGGATTGAATGACAATGAGTGATTTTTCCGGATTGATTCCACACGCAATGTATTGGGCCACAAAGGATAAGCACCGATTTCTCAACTCGGCCGGGACCTGTTTAACGGTAAGGGCATGCATATCTACAACCAAAAATATACTATTATAAGTTTCCTGCAGAGATACCCAGTTTTTGATTGCCCCGAGATAGTTACCTAAGCAAAGATGTCCACTGGGCTGTATGCCCGAGAGTACTGTTTTTTTATTTTTCTCAATCAATTTATTGTTCCGTTCAGTTGCGATCCATAAATAAGTATTGTTTCCAATTTTCCTGATGTTTCTTGACATGCTGTTGAAAAAACATGATCCGTGTCGGTTTTTTAGGAATCCTGGATAATTTCATCGATGATTCCTTGGGAGTCCTGAACCCTTTTTTCGCGTTACACTGCATACAGGCGGTAACCAGATTTTCCCAAGTTTCTTTGCCGCCTCGTCTGCGGGGAATGACATGATCCAAAGTCATAGGAATATTCGTCCGGCCACAGTACTGACAAGTGTAATGATCCCTCCTGAAAATGTTTTTGCGGGTAAAGCCAATCTCTGCGAATCTGAAGGCCGTAAAATTTTTTAATTTGATGACACTGGGCAGCTGCAAAGTTGTACTCGGCGAGTTGATGAATTCCCGGTAATGTTCCAATACTTCCACTTTATCCAAAAACATCATAATGATGGCCCTTTTGGTAGGCGCAATGGAGATGGGTTGATAATTCTGGTTCAGTACCAGGACATTTCTGTTCATCAATGAATTCATAAGCTTAATTCAGATTTTAGGATTCCTTAAATAATAGCATTTACCGTTCAGCGTCGCCCATAGTTGACAATATCAGTTTAGACTGGAAGAGCACACTACGAAACACCAGGC